>NZ_JBANSN010000040.1:0-27807 GCF_037070215.1 Vreelandella arctica
GCTGGAAAGCACCGTCAGGTATCTAGGAATAGAGGTAGATGATGCGTTGGAAATGGCAGAACAGACAGAGGTTTGATAAGGATAAACGACGGCCTATTTCAGGTCGTCGTTGCCCGGCCAAGAGCGGCCTTTTAGAAGTCGTTGATATAGTTCTAAACGCAATGCTTGGTTGTATGGATGGGATTCAAGGGCAACAATTTGCGGCGCAACACATGTCACGGGGCCTGCTTAGTTCAGTTCAACACTCTGCATTTCACACCACGCATCATCCAGATTCACCTTATAGACTTCCTCATATGATGAGAAGGAAAAATCTAGATTAACGTAACCAGAGTCAGATTCATACGAACCAAGCGAATGAGATTCATGATACCCATCACTTTCAGAACGCCTCAACCCTGATCGTGACTGATAATCTATTTCAGCCTCGCAATATACTTCCACATCAATTTCAGAGCTCCCCCTATAATCAGTCTCTAAAGAGTAATCCACATTTACTTCGCAGTCATCATAGTAGCTGTCATCGTAGCTCTCGTCGCAGTCCAAATTTGCCATTTCAACTGAAAGACAAACTTCCGCACCGGTGTCGTATTCGGTTTCACAGGTTTGGCCAGAGGCGCCTTTAGCACGTAACTCTGCTTGACGTTGGGCAACAAGCTCAAGTAGCCTCTTTTTTTCTTCAAGCTCCTGTGCAGTCATTCGCTGGCAACGACCACCTACTTTCTTATATCCCTCGTTGCACATCCACATGTTGCCCAAAACTCGCGCGTTATCTGGTACAGAAAATCTCTCACAAGAGTTGCCCACTCGCTGGTAGCCCTCGTTGCACATCCACATATTACCCAAAACTCGCGCATTATCTGGCACAGACAGTCGCTCACAAGAGTTGCCCACTCTCTGGTAGCCTTCGTTGCACATCCACATATTGCCCAAAACTCGCGCATTATCTGGCACAGACAGTCGCTCACAAGAGTTGCCAACCCTTTGGTAACCTTCATTACAGATCCATGAATCTCCTAGTGAGCGAGAATTAGGAGGGTTGGCGCTAACATTTGAGCTCAACAAGGCCCCTAAAATAAATAAAATTATGAAATTTCTCATTTTAATTCTTCCCATAAGATGGCCAGATTCACTATGCCACTACACTTTGAAATTGATCCACCTCATTGAGGCTAGCTTGGAGAGATTTTTGAATCTGATCTAAGCGAACCTTTGGAGTCAATAACGGGCTTGCCATTTCAATTCTTCCGCGAATGAATGCGGTCGCTTGTCGAATTCGATCTAAGTTATCGAACGCATCATCAGGCACGTCTTTGCTACTCTTTTTCTGCAACGCAGACTCAAGTTGCGAAATCACGTCATGGATACCGTGGTTTTCGAATTGCTCTTCATGAGCTGACATACGCAATTGCCCCTCTCGATGTAACAAGCATCAGACTGCCAGCATATTCGCGCTCTTGCTGCATTGCCAAAAATGTCTGCTCAGGGTCGTTATCGGAAAATCGAGATTCCTCATAATTCTTAAGCTGACAGTATCTTAATCAAAAAAGGCTGTCACGGTTTATAGATTTTCACGCGTTTCCCACCCTCCTACCTCTGGCCTACAGTTATCAATCGCTCACGTATATCCGATCTCTCACTACGCACTCTTATCGAGGTGCATGGCCATACCGATGCAAGGAAGTAGGAGCCCTTCCCCCTTTTTGGTACCACGGAGTCTTATATATTGTGTCAGTGGCTTCCCTATCTCCCCCTGAGACCTGCAATCCAGCAGGAATGAGAGAGAAACGATCATGGAACTGACTAAATTTGACGGCTTTGCAATCTGTAGTGACATCGTGACAGGTTCACATGGCGACTTCATGATCACAGTGTTGCTCGGCCATGATCCAGATGTGACACCGAACTGCTTTGATACCTATTCAGGTTCCGATAAGGAAACCTGGGCAGAGAATAAGTGGTTCTTCGGTATGCTCAAGGCTAAGGTCGAACTGAAGGTAGGTAGCCAATCTGTTCTTTTGGACGATGTGGCAGCTGTACTGGGGGGTATTGAGGTCAATAAGACCGGAAATAATGCTCACCTTGACGTTCAGGCTCGTGCACTTGCTCAAGATGCTCTTGAGCGTGGAATAGAGATTGTTGAACAGATCAAGACCGCTGCGTAGTACATTCAACAGACCCTTCACTTGTGAAGGGTCTTTCACATTCAGGCTGAACCGATCACTGCTGTGCAACATCCCCCCTCTTTCACGGACATCCGGTAAGCGGATTTCTAGGGTTATCTATGCAGTGTCCCCCTTAGTGCGTTGATGACAATGGCAAGGCATCAGGACTATCTGTGCAACATCCCCCCTCTTGCCCTGGGCCTGATACCAGGCGCCAATTTTCTTTGTGTGCAGTATTCCCACCGGCCCAGTTTTGGGTCACCTGGTCCCCTACCTCCTTTCGAGACCTGTATTCCGCAGGAATGAGAGAGGAGATTGATCATGGGCAAGAGCACTGTGATTTATACCAAGATTGGTGAGCACCGTGGTAAGCAGCGTCTGTGGCTAGAAGGTAATCGGCTGGCGCGTACTGGGATCACACCAGGGCAGCGCTTCAACCTCGTTGCCGGCCGTAAGAGCCTGACCCTGCAATTTACAGAAGATGGTGCTTACAAGGTGTCGCGCAGAAAGCGTGGTGAGGTCGAGTTGCCAGTCATAGACATTACGGCAGCTGAGCTGGCGCAAGCGTTGGGCAAGGTAGAGAGGGTGCGTGTCGTCGTCAGGGGGAATCGTGTCGACATCACGATTCATCACCATGATCTTGCTGAATCTGATCGTATGGGTCGGCTACTGCAGTCCCTGACCAAGGGTGAGCCGCTTGAAATTGGTTCGATTGCACACGGTGCTGGAGTGCTTGATCACGCGATACATACTGGCCTTGCTGATGTCGGAATGCCCTCGCGCCTAGCCTTCGCTAATGAGCTGGAAGGTGCTTATCTGGAGGCATCATTGGTGAACAATCCTGTGTGGGACGAGGATAGCATTGCGATCCAAGGCCCGATGGAGGAAGTGGAGTGGCACAAGCTGCCGTTCATTCACCTCCTTTGCGCGGGTTTGCCGTGTACCGGGGCTAGCCTGTCAGGACGTGCGAAGAACAAGCTGGATCGGGCAGAAGCGCATGAGACAGCAGGTAGTCTCTTCATCGCTTTCATGAATGCAATCCAGACTTTGCGCCCTGCTATGGTGCTGCTGGAGAATGTCCCGCAGTACCAGACGACCGCCAGCATGACGGTCATTCGCAGCGTGTTGTCGAGCATTGGCTATGACGTGCATGAGACCATTCTGGATGGGTACGCGATGGGGTCACTGGAGCGGCGCAATCGGCTTTGCATGCTCGCAGTGAGTAAAGGCATTGAGGTCGATCTCGAAGCACTGGAGCCTGTACGTCAGCGTGAAACATTAATCGCTGAGGTATTGGAGCCGTTTCAGGCAGTCCAGGATCGCTTCAAGCCTTACAGCTACCTTGCCGACAAGGAAGCCAGGGATCTGGCCGCGGGTAAGGGCTTTCGTCGTCAGCTGCTCGATGGTTCAGAGGGAAGCCTCGGCACCATAGGGCGTGGTTACTCGAAGGCGCGCTCAACTGAGCCGTTTCTCCGACACCCAGACGATTCTGGCCAGTCGCGACTATTGACCAAGGCAGAGCATGCCCGAGTCAAAACTGTCCCTGAGATGCTTGTTCAAGGGCTGTCTGAGACTGTCAGCCACGAACTACTGGGCCAAGGAGTGGTTCATTGTGCATTTCGCGCAGTGGGCCGCCTCATTGGCAACTGCTTGCATAGTATTGGTGAGCAGGACAAATATGCCTGGCAACAGAAGTGGCACAAGACGCATTCCGCGGCTTAGCCACACACTGAACTACTAGGCATCCTTCAAGCCCCACTCCGATTAATTGGAGTGGGGCTTTTCTCTGTTTAAGACTACTAACTGCCATTGTTTCGCATGCGGAACATTTATATTTGGTGGCAGTGTCTCCCCTACCTCTCCATAGCCGTCACTGGTCGCCCTATCTACTTGTGAGATCCGGGTGATCGGAAATGAGAGAGGAGCAGATCATGAGGAATAGTAACAAGTACGAAATTGCTGATGTGAAGCGTATTGCGGAAGGTCAATGGGATACTGTCTTTCAGGCACTGTGCCCCGAGCTGGAGCATGCACTTGCCCACCCGGGACATCACATCGATTGCCCGATACATGGTGGTAAGGAAGATTTCCGTCTCGATCGCGGTTTCAAGCAACGCGGTACGGCCATTTGCACTTGCGGTAACTGGGATGGTTTTAGCCTGCTCAAAGAGCTGAAAGGCTGGTCTCTTCCCGAAATACTGGAGCAGGTCATGGGGGCTCTCGGTGAACAATCCGTTGAGCCGCTGGCGCCTACAGTATCTCGGCCGCCCCCACGGAAGGTTGAGGAAAAGCAGGACATACGGCCAACGCTGCGCAAGCGCTGGGAAGAAGCTCTACCCCTGGGAAGGGGCGAAGGTCGCTTCATGCTGGCGAGCTACTTGCAGTTCCGCGGGTTGCCTGTAAAGCCGATGCTTAACGTTCTCGAGACGGAGGCACGCCTCCACCCTAGGATGGCCTACATCGAGAAAGGCAAAGTGGTTAGCTACTACCCTGCACTGATAACCATTGTCAGGGATGCGGCTGGAAAGCCTGTCACGATGCATAGGACGTATCTCAACCGCACAGAAAATGGTGTGGTTGAGAAGGCGCCTGTGAGCAAGGCTAAAAAGCTGTTCCCTGTGGTGAAGAATGGTGATGTCCACGGTGGTGCTATTCGACTAGGCACAGCTACAGCCGGCGTTATCGGTGTGGCTGAGGGCATTGAGACCTCGCTAGCTATTCGGGCTGCTACGGGAATGCCTGTCTGGCCGGTACTGTCAGCTTCCCTAATGAGGTCGTTCGAGCCGCCTGAGGGTGTCACGGAAGTCGTTATTTGGGCTGATCGTGACCTACCCGACAGGAAAGGACGTAAGGCTGGTCAGGACGCAGCGGAAGTGCTCCAGGCTCGGCTTTTAGAGAAAGGGATTCGAGCTTCGATAAAGATCCCTGATGCACCCAGCTCAACTGATGTGAGCGTTGATTGGGCTGATGTGTACACCAGTAGTGGGCTCACGGGATTTCCCCGCAAGAGCAAAGCTGCTTAACCCTTCAAACCCTTCTGACATCCATTGTCAGGAGGGTTTTTTCATTGTGCGCCAGGCATGGCGCGCAGCGCCTTGACTGGCGCTATTCCTGAGGGTGGTGCCTCACAGGATGACTTGGGGGTGAAAGTCCCCTACGGACCCTGATAGCGGGAACCGTTAGCTGAACAGCAAGGGTGTCTGCCGCAAGGCAGAATCTGAAGGAAGCTGAAGGCAAACTCCCGGCCCGACGAACAGAAATCGCATACGAGGCTATCGCACCCGGGCGAGAGTGCAATGATCCTCAAAGCCCCATAGCTATCCGGAAGGGGCGATAGTAAATGCGGCGGGTAGGTGGGAGGAAGGTCGCGCGTCTTACCCTGGGAGGTCTGGTGGTCTGCCACGGTGCTACCGGCGTCGAGAGGCGACGGGATGGATCACCAGACGTCAGCAGAGGCCATAGTAAGTGCCGGTTCACCACGGCACCAAGGGCCGAACATGAAGAACCGCGAGTAGGCGATAACGTCTCGAGGATCGATCATGAAGACAGAAACCGACGCTAATACCGTCACTCACCCAGAGGGGCAGGAGCAGAACTCCACGCCCCGGCCGGTGAGCGTCGAGACGATCCCGGCGTCGCTATCGTGGACGAAAGCGGAGTCAGCCTCGCTCATGGAACGGGTCGTTGACCCGGTGAACATGGAGGGAGCTTACCGTAAGGTGGTTGCCAACAAAGGGGCACCGGGTGTCGATAGCATGACGGTGCACCAGTTAGCGGGCCACCTAAAGCAGTACTGGCCAACGCTGCGCGAGCGGCTATTGGCCGATGCGTATCACCCTAGCCCGATCCGAGCCGCCGTCATCCCCAAACCCAAGGGTGGGACACGGCAGCTCGGCATTCCCACGGTTACCGACCGATTGATCCAGCAAGCGCTGTTACAGGTGCTTATGCCCATCTTCGACCCTGCGTTCTCCGCGTCGAGTTACGGCTACCGCCCCAGGCGCAGCGCTAAGCAGGCCGTCTCGGCCATGAAGGCCCATGTCACCGCTGGCCACCGCTGGCCACCGCTGGGTGGTCGACCTCGACTTGGAAGCCTTCTTCGACCGAGTGAACCACGACCTGCTGATGGCACGGGTCGCGCGGCGCGTTAACGACAAGCGCGTGCTGCGTCTGATCCGCCGCTACCTGGAAGCGGGCCTGTTCCAGCACGGCTTGCCCACGCCGAGACGGCAAGGGACGCCCCAAGGTGGGCCCCTCAGCCCGCTGCTGGCGAACATCCTTCTGGACGACATGGACAAGGAGTTGGAACGCCGAGGCCACCGCTTCTGCCGCTACGCCGATGACGTGCAGGTGTATGTCAAAAGCTGGCGGGCAGGCGAGCGTGTCATGGACAGCTTGAGTGAGTATCTCGAGAACTCACTCCGGCTGACGGTCAACCGCCACAAAAGTGCGGTGGATCGGCCATGGAAACGCGGCTATCTGGGCTACAGTCTCACTCGGCACAAGCAGCCGAAACTGACGCTAGCCAAGACCAGCCTGAAGCGTATGATGCAGCGTGTCCGTGAGATACTGAAGCGTGGTAAGGGGCGTAACATCCAACGGGTAATCGAAGGGTTGAGGCCAGTCCTGCGAGGATGGGCCAACTACTTCAGCTTCGTTGATGTGAAGCGCCCGCTGGAAGCACTGGATCAATGGATACGTCGCCGCTTACGCGGCCTGCTCTGGCGGCAATGGAAGCGCCGAGCGACCCGGCGGCGGAAACTCCGAGGCCTAGGTCTGGACGCGTACCGTGCTTGGAAATCGGCGGGTAATGGGCGAGGGCCCTGGTGGAACGCCGGAGCCTCGCACATGAATCAGGCCCTACCTAGAAAGTGGTTTTATGATCAGGGCCTGATATCGATACTGGATACGGTAAGATGGCTCAAACGTTGTTCATGAACCGCCGTGGTACGGAACCGTATGCCCGGTGGTGTGAGAGGACGGGGGAGGTGACTCCCCTTCCTACTCGATTTCAGCATGATGGGATTCGGGAGGAAGGATGCATTTTTATATATTCGCTGAATCTGTTTGGGTCAAGCAGCTACTGATCACTTAGGTCATTTAACTCTACCTCGCTTGAAGCGCATTCCTGTGGCATTGGCGCTTTTTAGCGTGGATAGCATGCCTCCGGGCGGTGATTCTGTGCTCAAGGCTCTGAGCACAGGGTCCAAAGTTACCGCCCTATCTGTCATTCCATAACCAGCCTTGCTTTTATTATCTGTTATTCGTTCTGAGACCAAGGTTATATGGGGCCTAGGGAATGATTCTAGTTCCCTTGCGTGGTGCATCACTTCTCCCTACTTTCTTTTAAATTAAACGTTTGTTTGATCTATCCGCTGGATCGTGTCACTTCCGCGGGGTTGCCACTCCTCTCGGTAATCTCAATACCACCTCCCGTTTGTCTGTCAGTAGCGCCCCTACCTCTCATGAGACCCCGATACCTGGGGGATGAGAGGAGAGCACGTTATGAATCGCAGTGACTCGATCGCCAGAATCGGCAAAGCCCTGGCTTCAGTGCAGGCTGAGCTTGGTGGTCTGATCGCACCGGATTCTACGAATCCGATGTACGACAACCGCTATGCAAGCCTCGCAATTATAATCGGCAGCATTCGTGCCGACTTGAATAAGTTTGAAATTGCACTGGTTCAGGCACCTGTGCCCGGAACAGTGGGGGCTGTGGTGATGGAGACCATGCTCATTCATGGCCCTTCTGGGGAGTACATTGGCTCTTACTGTGAGATGCCCGTTGAGACCCTTGATAGCCATGGTGTGGCGTCAGCCCAGACGTATGCACGTCGCTATGGGTTGATGGCTCTTCTAGGCCTTGCTCAAGGCCCGGACGATGATGGAAATGCTGCCAATAACGCCGCTGTGGAATCCTCAGTGCTTCTCTCCCAAGGAGAGCCTGAGCCATCAGAGCAGCGGGTATCGAACGGTCACCGTTTGGCATCGCCCGAAGCGATTCTAGCGGAGATTGAAAACTCAGATGTTGAGCGATTGGTTTCGGCCGAACGCTGGGTCAATAGCGCTCAACTGGATGCACACCTGTCAGCTCGGCTCAAGGGAGCGATCGCACAGCGACGCCGAATTATCCAGCGACAGCAATCCCAACATGCTTAACCTTCCATAGCCCCATCCCTTTGTGGAGTTGGGGCTTTTTCGCGTGCATGACACAGGTATTTGGAGGCAGCTTGACCGGGAACGCTCATCGATTATTCGGCCTGGCGCTTGGCGCATCGGCTGGTGCGATTATGACCCCCTTTTATGGTGGGATGTCTGCGCTGGCAGTGGCGGCGATGGCGCTGCCTGGATCAACGGCACCTGACTGGCTGGAGATCCGCATTGGTCCAGCCACGCTCATACCCCATAGGACTGTGACCCACTGGTTGCTCCCTTGGCTAGGGCTGGCAGTGGCATCAGCCGTTTGGCTACCTGATGCGCCATTGCTTGCCGCCCTGCTCTTTGGTTTCTCGGTTGGTGGGCTCTCTCACGTCATTGGAGATGCTGGCACCCCTTTGGGAGTGCCTGTGTGGCACCCCGCCAAACGCCATTCCCTGAAGCTGTGGGATGGCGGCACCTCAGAATTTTGGCCCGTGCTGTTGGCCTGGGTCATTGCCGCGATTTTGATACGGAGCCTTGTGCTATGAAACACATTACCGCTGGCCCTTTGCCGGCGCCATTTCTGCAGCTAATGCTGGCGCTTTTGCTAACGCTGAGTTCGACCGCTATAGCCCAGCCTGGTGGGGACCGAGGGCAAGCCTGCCTTGATAGCAATAATGCTCGCGAATGCGGTTGGTTCTGGGGGCACTTAGATGATGATGAGGAAGAAGAGCCCGAAGAGCCCCCAGTCGAGATACCGATGGCCAAGGCGCCTGAAGAGGAGCTGGATTGTACGGACCCAGAACAGTGGGAGCCCTCTTGTGGTTTTGTCGACCCAGAGGGGAGCTTCGAGTTTCAAGCCAAGCAGCGCGACATGCTGCTTAACCAGTCTGTGATGAACCCCAACAATCCAGAGACAGTCGAGGCCTTTCAGCGGTATATGCGATGGGCCGTCGACCAAGCCATCACAATGTCGAGGATGTGGGAGTGGAATCAGATCCAAAACCAGGACCTCAACCCCCTCGTACATAGCCCCGTCTCCTCTTTTGGGCTTCGTGCAGCGTCACGAGCACGCGATGGCAAGCGCAACGCGGTCATGGAAGAGATAGATGACCAGAATGGGTTTCTCGTCTGGTTTACCCGGTCTAGCTGCCAATTCTGTCATGACATGCAACCAGTTATGAAGCAGCTCGAACGACGTACTGGGCTCACTATTTACAACGCCCCACTTGATGGGGGGTGCATGCCAGAGTTCTCGAACAGCTGCGATACCACAGGACGCTCAGTAGAGGCTGCTGGCCACCTTGCCGTCGAAGCGGTACCGGACCTCTGGCTTTACCTGCCACAGGATGATCTTTGGTTCCGCGTCTCCAGTGGTGTTGAAGCAGCGCAGCGGATTACCTCGAGGATTGAGGTCTTCTTTGGTGCTATCCAACGAGCAGCAGAAAAGGGCCTCGAGGCGGTTGGTGATGGCACGAGTCCTCCCGTTGATTTCAGCGTCCCCGACATGCTGGAACGGTCATCCGGTGGCCTCGGCGCCGGCATTCCCCAAGGAGTTGAGTAATGTTCTCCAGAAACAAATTTGTAACCATGTTGGCAACAGCCGTGATCAGCGGAATGTCGATAATGGCCACCACAAGCCTGGCTGAAGCCAACGCACTCGAAAATGCGTTTGACCGGCTATCCAGTGCCGGAGGCGGCTTCAGTAGCTCAAACAGCGCAGCGTCGTTTGAGACCAGGACACGGCATGGATACACGGCCGGGGGGTTGACCATGCGGTTTTCTCAGAACCGCTACTCGCTAGTCAACATGGACCCGCCGCGGCTAGACGTAGGCTGCAATGGCATCGACGCGCATTTTGGTGGCTTCTCCTATATCGACAGTGAACAGATCCAGCAGATGTTGGAGCAAATCGCCCAAGGGGTTGTAGCCCTCTCCTTCCAGCTCGCGCTCAAACAGCTCTGCCCTATTTGTGGGGATGTGCTTGAGTTCGCACAACGCATGGCACAGGCGGCGGCGAAACTATCCCAGGACAGCTGTGAGGCTGCTACCGCACTGGTTGAGGGGTTCCCTGACTACTCCGGCGAATTAGGCAATCTCTGGTGTAGTTCGGTAGGGATGTTTGAGGGCGTGGAAAGTGACTGGCTGGCAGCCCAGCAGGACACTTGTGATAGCAAATCGGATTCGGGCCGCGAAGTGCGAGACCACCTCAGCAACAATCCCGGGGATCGCGCACTGGCCTTAGAGCTTGATGGCAACCGCACATGGCTAGGCCTTCAAGAAGCAGGTATTGCCCCTGGGCGAGATGGCAGCAACAACATGGGGGCAGAGAACAAGATATTTGCCGAGCTATTGATGAGTTGGATTGGTACTGAGGTTCGCAACAAAGGGGGTAGTGGCGACTCGAACACCTTTGCGCCAACCATCGAAACTGCCGATGCGATGCTGGACATATTCCTGTGCGGAAGTGATAAAGCCTCGCCGACCGTCATTGAATACGCTGACTTCGTGAACAGCTTTTGCGAGGACAAGGTATGGTCAGGCGCCTCAGGCCAGGCCACCGAGATTTATACTTGTAGCAACAGTGATCTGAGAGACTGTTGGAACCCGAACAAAGCAAAGGTTGAGGATATATCACTTGGCCACGGCTTTTTGACCACGGTGATTATGGAATTGGAAGGTGCGGTTAAGAACGTTGCCAGTGGCACCCCGCTGACCGCTTCTCAAAAGGCCATTATTGCTGCAGCGCCCTTCCCGCTCTATCAAGCAGTTAATGTTGCAGCGACCTACCCGGACCTTGCCTACGACCTAGTAGTTGGTAACTCGACCATTCTGTCTTACATGATCTCCATTGAGTACATTCGCTATGCCGTCCAGGCAACGGCTAAGACATCGATGACATCATCCGTGCCGGGTGAGATCTTGCGCGAATTCCGCGAGGCCCAGAATGAGCTAGTTGTCGTGACCTCCCAGAAGGCTCAGCAAATTAACCTTATGGCTGAGACTCAGGAAAACATAATGAGCCAGGTTGACAAGATCAACCGCGCCACGTTGCGAAATCTTCATGCCATGGGTCTATCCGGCATGGATTTCGCTCGTGATATGGTTCGGGAGATGGACTGATGAAATGGCTTGTTCCTGCCCTTATAGCTATTGGATTGGTCGCTGTTCCGGGGTTAGCAATCGCAGAGACCATGACGCCTGCAAGTGGTGACACTTGGACATTTTATGGCTATGGCAATGGTTATGCGCTGGCGCAAATACTGGAGGCGATTAAACGCCTGACTGACCCTGACTCAAACCCTGGGTTCAGGAACTTGGCGCTATTCTTGGCGATGGCCGGCTTCCTTGCGATGTGCTTTACGGGAATCCTGGGTGGAAGTCTGCAAAAGGTGGCCATGTATTTTGCCGGCATGATTCTTACTGTCTACATGCTGTTCTCTTTGAAGGTCGATATTCTTATTGAAGACATGGTGTGGGATGGCGTTGGGTCGCCCCAATTCATTCAACGAATTGAAGGCGTTCCGGCAGCCATCGGTCTTCCTGCTGTTGTCATCTCAGAGATAGGGATGTGGGCTACAAACGGCATTGAAACTAACTTCACGACGCCAAACTTCGAAAATCTACGTATTTCAGAGGGGGCTCCCATTGGCATGGCGGCAAGCATGCTGAATGACATGAAGAAGATTCGCCTGACTGATCCGTACCTGCGATCAAGCATTCAAAGTTTCATGAATGACTGTGCGTTGCCGAATATTTTTAGCGGCAAAATATCCCCGGTGACGCTAATTACCTCACAAAATGCATGGGGGGTTTTAGGCAATAACCTGAACCGGGCAGTTTATACCGTCGTTTATGACTCGACCGATCCAAATGGTGGCATGCAGGCTTGCGATGAGGCCTACGCGAGCATTGACAACCGTTTGCAGACTGCAGCTCCCGCGCTATTGAACGGCATGAGGGAAGCTTCCCCGTTCTGGCTTCAGCAGGCAGCAGGTTCAACAGCGCTGGCACAAGCCGCTCTGGATGATTCGTTTCGCTGGGCCTCAGGGGGAAGTGCCGTTCAGGACGCCACAGGGCTTGCCACACAAGCCGCAATCGCAGAAATGTACTCAGGCACCTATGAATACGCAGCAATGGCCACAGGCTCCAACGAGCTGATCTCAGCCTTGAATATGGAACAGGCTCGACGTGCCCAGCAATCTGGATGGTATAGCACAGCTATTCTCTTCCGGGATATGGCGGGCTATTTCTTCGCGATCCTTCAGGCATTCGTGATTGGGCTGGCGCCGATTGTGTTTGCTGCGGTGTTGGTCCCCGGCTTAGGCAAGAAGATGGGCACCTCGTATGCCCAGGTGATGACCTGGCTCATTTTATGGTGGCCAGGGCTCGCTATCGTGAACTACATCATGATGCTCTATTTCCAGGGGCAGACAGCGGGATACCTCGCTGATGGTCTCACCATGGCCAATATGAGCGCAGTCAGCGAGATGTCGGACAAGATGGTGATGGCATCAGGTTTTATGTCCACCTTAGTTCCCGCCATCATGTGGGGGCTAGTATCTGGCAGCGGTTACGCCTTCACCTCTGTCTTGGACAGGGCATCTGGTAGCCAACAAGCGGCGACAGCCGCGAACAACATGTCTACAGGTGCAGCTTCGGCTGGCCAGGTAAGTATGAACAACGCGAACATGAATGCTCACCAAACCTCTCACCGTTATAGCTCTGGGGAAGAAGTATCGGCCCACCATGTAGGGGTTGGAGCTTCTACTGTGACCAGTATGAGCGGCCAAGATATGAACGTGGGCTTACGCCCAGCTGACTTTAGAGCGAACTATTCGGCTTCGCAATCATACTCAGAGGCTACACAGCGCACTCAAGAAGCCAAGGAGTCGTTCTCACAGCAGTCTCAAAGTATGATGACCGATTCCCTTCGAGGTGCTACTCAATACGCCCAAGACAATGGCTATATGCAAGACGGTTCGATTGATTGGTCTCGAATGAGTCAAGACACCCAAGGTCAGAGGTATATGAGTGAATTGGGTGCAACCCGTCAAGTGATGGATCAAACAGGTCTTTCTGAGCGCGAAATAAACGATATGACCATGCACGCAGCAGGTAAGGTGGCAGCTGAAGCAGGTGTTAAAGGCGAGCTTGGGCTTAGCCTTAGCAGTGGCATAAGTGGTTATTACCGAGGCTCGGCGGCTGTTGAGGCCGGAGTGCGTAGGTCCCAGTCGGATCAAGATGCGCGCGAAGAAACCACCAGTGTTGCGCAGGCAGATACTGGAAAGCTCGTTTTTGGTGAAGACGGCACGCTAAGTGTTACAGGACAAGATGGTAGTCGTTACTCCCAGAAGTTTACCGAAGGGGAATCACGTCAGGTTCTTGAAAGCCGTGCCGGTGAAGACCGAGCATCAATGCTCTACGCGGCTTCAAATGATTACCAAGAGGCCGTGCAGGTTCAGCAACGAGCAAGTGAGGAATACACAACTAGCCGTTCAGGCTCGCTTCCTACAGCTGCAAATCCTCACGCTGTAGCTGGCATACAAAGTGATTTTGATGTTGTCCGGAGTAAAGTAGAAGGACAAATGAGTGAAGATGTAAAAGACATTTCCGGCCGAGGGGCCCTTGTCATGGGGACAGTAGGGGCCAACACCGCCGATGTTAATGAAAGGGCAAGTCATGCAGACGCCACTACATCGCCTATTGGTGCTATTGGTGTCAGCGGGCTATCTGCTGATTCGCCTACGCAATTGAATGATATACAAGCCAATGCCCAGGCTCCTGTTGTTCGTCCTGATAGTTACCATGTTATAGACACAGGTGAGAGCTTTACTGTTGCTGATCGCAGGGATCTAGCGGCAGCTGATGCCAGCAACGCTGACGCCATGATCACGGGTGGCGATAGAACGAATATTCAAGTCGGCAATGATATGTTCGTACCCGCGCTTTACACCCAAGATGAGAGTGGTCATGGGCAAGCAATCTATGCAGTCGAGCGAGAAGACGGGCATGCATATTACCAATATGGTGGCGATGGCACTTTTGAGCCGGTTGATGTCGAAGCCCCGCCTAGTCAGTCTCAGATTGACTCCCAGGCCAGAAATGGACCCACCTTGAACGCAACTGAAGCAACGATAACAAGGATACAGGTCCGTTCAGGGGGGTCTTCATCAGATTCATCAAGCAATGAATCGATCCCTTCCCCTGCCCAAGGCGAGGAAATTGATCCTCGGGAATTTATGCTGTCTCGATAAGAGGAGCCATATAGGCAAAGCCCCTGCCAAGGCAGGGGGGTTATGTGTTTCGGATGAGCTGCTTGTAGCGTTTCAGCATAGCTTGTTGTGCTAGGAACAAAGCGATGAAACCCGCCCAGATAAACGGGACAAATTTGCTCAGCCCACTGTTTGAAGTGTACGCGGTGAAGAATAGTAGAAACGCAAATATCACTGCATTAACCGCATAGATAAAGATAACGTTCTGCCTGGCTCTCCACTTAAAAGCCCTGACTACATCTTCTTCATTAGCACCGATCAGTTGGTGCAGCTCATTTGCGACGAAAGAGCCCTGGGATGGCTGAGCGGCATGTTGCCGTGCTGCGATCGCACGTTGGCGGCGAGCTTTGCGATTCTTGTTAGCCATTTCGACCTCCGAACGATCGACGCAATCACCTTGATGTTATCTAATAATACCATACGACGATTTCAAATTACAATAAGAAGCGGCTATTTTCTCATCTTTTCTGCTGGGTCAAAGTATGAGCGCTTATGACATAAGTGGGTAACAAGGTCGATATGGGCATGAATTATCGTCTTGGCAAGCCAAAGAATATATCCCCCGGCGAATTTCAATACCTCTATGGTTCCCTTGGATAAAATATCCATGAGCGGTCTAAAGACTTCCTTTACTCCCGGAAGAATTCCTAAGAGCAACATAGCGAAGATGGCGATTGTTGCCCAAAATAACACTGTAATCATAACTACCACCTAAACAGTTGCTGTAAGAAACTCGTTTAGTCGTTCCTCGAAGTTAAGCGCCTGTTTGTCGGCAGGCATCTTCATCTTGCGTTTTATTACCTTAAATGAAGGAATGTGTTTGGGGTAGTTGATCATTGGCGTTCTCAAATGATACATGCGAGCGCCCATCATCATGACCGCTTGCCCCATATCCATGGCTCTCAATTGATCCGGTGTTACCCTGAACTCCTCAACTTCGCGCCAGCTTTCACCCATGCCGCCGCCATCGGACATGCTGGATTGTGGGGTGGTTCTCAAATACTGCGCACTCTCTCCCTGGTTAGCCGAGACTGAGACAGTACGTTGAAAACGCTTGGTTTTACCTAGTATTTCTGCGGCCTCTTCAGGGCTGTCTTTCGCACCGAACTTGAAGAATATTTTGTTCCATGTGTTCTGTATCACGATGTCTGCAAAGTCTGGCGAGACTCGATTAAGCTGGCTGAAGGACTGGAAGGCTGGAATCAGTGCGATATTGGCCGATCGCGCCTGCTCGAAGAGACGCCCTACCCCTTCCATTACGTAAGCACCCATTTCATCCAGAAGTGCGATGAAATGCTCTGGCCTTTCGCCCTTGGGTAAATCTTGAATGTAGGCAACAGCAGAGCGAATGTCCGAGACGATCATTTTCCCTAGGTTGAGGGCTGCGGTGTCCTTTCCCATCGTCGGAAGCGAGACATAAAGCATGTGGCCCTTACGAATAATCTCGGTAAGCACGATTTCCGGGGCATAAACGTTGAAGACCTTTCCAAACTTACCCTGGGCGAACAGTGCAATCCGGCCTGCCATCCCGCCCAGCGTTTGCTTCATGCGGTTGAGGTCGATTTTTGTCCCTTCCTTGGTACGGGTACGGAACTGATCGAGGAAGATCGATAGCGCCCTCTTCTCAGGCCCTTGAGGAGTCATTCTCTCCAAGTTTTCAAGGGCTCTATCGGACTGCAATAGAATTGATAGATCGCCGAAGTGATATAACTGACCGGAGGCTTGCAGAGCGGCAATGATGACAGTGAGTGCATGATTGGCGGATTGCCTGTAGTGATCGGCGCCTGGATTGTTCTCCGCAGAAGGAATGAGGTTCATCAGCCGCGATGCCACCTCATCAGGATCGCCGTGGAGAACAGGGTTGTAGGTATTGGCGTTATCGGGGTCTGACACGTCGATAATGTAGAGTTCATCTTCGCGGCCTGTCACCTTGGCCATGTACGCTAGGTGATCCCGAGTGTCCCGATCAATTTTGGCGTCAATGAATAGCCATCCGCGCCCACGCGCAGTTTGCTGCCAGAGGATATATTCACCAAGAGTAGTCTTACCCACACCAGACTGACCCACGATCGCAGTGTGTCGCTGCCCGAGGATGTCGGGCATGTTGATTCGAGTATTTTTGTCGGTGGTCAGGCCGATATGTAAGGAAGGCCCCTTATCATCTACTGGCTCGTCTGAAGGCAGCACGAAGCCCTCTCGGGAATCCTCGTCGTACTGGCGCAGCTTGGCCATAGCCTGGCTCCATGTGAGCTGCGCCATGCCCAGCGAACCCAGGACGCCAGCAGGCCATGCTGGGAAGGTGCCGACAGCCCAAGGTGTAGCGGCCGCAACGCCGGCTGCAATGGCGGTAAGTGCCAGCGCATCCATTCTGCCGGCTATCATGGGCAATCCTCCAGCGTCACGCTATCAGCACGGAACATCCCGGCTGCCCATGCAGCGGGGGCGATGTAGCTACGGCTGTCGGGCAGCGGTGCCTGATGGCAGCGAATCGTCAAAGATGAGCTGTCGTCCAGAGGATGAAGGCTTATGAGGTGTCCTGGGTAGGACGCGAAGACTAGAACTCCGATATAGCCTTGGGGCAAATCTTCTGGTGGATTGCCTCCAAGGTTCTGCGACCAGGCATTGAGCCAATCTAGCTGGCTGGTCACCATAATCGACTTGCTAAGTAGCGCGCCAGCATCATGACCGCCGTAAAGCTGATGCGCGGGTTCATTGGCGCCTTCCTGAGCATTGGCAAAAAAAGGCATGGTTGTTGCCACCATGATCAACGCAGCCTTGAAAAGAGTTTGCATTATTTGTTGTTCCTATCAAAGAAGCCACTAGGCAAACGATCCCTGCCACCAGCCCCACTAACGCTCGGTAGCATGTTGTTGGGTAGCGATCTTCCTCCGGGAACAAGCGAGTCAAGAAAGGAATGCCACATGCTATATTGAAACTGCTCGGTATATGCATTGCCTGAAGTAGTCACGAACGTAATCCTGCCGGTATAGACAATACTTCCATGAGGTGTAATGGCACCCTCCTTATTGCGGTGGCCATACGTATGGTAGGCGGGTGTGCCAGGGGTCACTGTGGTCGGACTTGAGCCGTCACCCCAGTCGACAACTGCTTTTTCAACTCTTCTAACGTTCTGTCCACCGTTCTCAAAGGACGTATATGTGAGCGATACATCTAGCTGGGTTTCTAGGCCTACATACCCATTATTGGGCGTGAACATGAAAGGCCTCTGCCCCGCGTTCTGCACCACTTCCTCTGAACCGGCTGCACCTGATGCCAGCGCTTCAGCTTGGGCAGTGATTCGGTCTACTGGGCTCCCGAAGGAGCCAGTAGATGCCAATACCATCACCACACAAGTAGCTTGAATTAAAGCTATCTTGCCCATGTCTGGTTGAACTCCGATTGTGCTTTTTCCGACAACGTTTCCACGTACTCCGAGAAATCCATATCGCCGAGATCAAGTGCAAGGAACTCGTCAATAGTGAACCCGGTGCAGTCTGGCTTGTACTGACGATCGTAAGTTGTGGAGGCCTTTGTCACACAGCTACCCAAAACCTTTAGCATGCACGGCTCGTATTTCTTTTCTGAGTAGGTGTACCAAGGCTTAGCTGTAAGATTGACTTCAATTGAAGCTCTAAACTCACATTCCTCAACGGAACATCCACCAGTGAGAGTCACTGGTGGACTGTTGCTGACATAGTTATTCAAATTAGTAATGTCATTCTGGATGTTGACTTCATTCCACGCCGCATTGTCATAGCATTCATATGATGAACCGATACACATGCGCAGCCCTCTGGAAGGGGATTCTGAACCTAGAGGGTTTGTATATGCCTCGAAGTGAACATTGTTATGCGCCCAAGAAAACTCGCCCCAGCCATCATTAGGAAAATTGATTGGCCACTTCATATCTAAGGGAATGCGCATCTGACCACCAGCGCCAGCTTTCCAAGCGTGAACTTTGTATTCACAGCTGCCATCTTCAAAACACCCACCTTCTACAACCGAATATCGGTTGATCGCACGGGTGTGATGATCCTCTGCTGCTAAGCGATGGGTTTCCCAGCCTGGGCTAAAGCCATAAACAGGGTGATCAGGCGGTGCCCCGCATGACGATTCAGAGCAGACCGCTGCATAAATGTCTGGGCTTGAAGGGCAGTCGTATCCAGATAACATCGAATTGGTAAAGCCTTCATCGGTAGAGCATTCCTCTTTCCACTGCCAGAACCGCACTCGATTGCCGTTGGCATTTAGCTCGTTCGACCATCCTCCGGCAGAATTGTAAAAAGGAAACTCAATGCGCTTGGTAACAGCTCCACCTGCGTTTTGCGAAGCCAACTCGGCAAGCTGTTCTCGACCCTGTTCTTGAATTATTCTGGCAAGCATCGAGTCAAACTCGCACCAGCGTTGGTATCTATCCACCTGAGTTTGGGTGTTCGCAATCGACCATGGCCTTGTCCAATGTGCGCATATTTGCTTCGCGTAGGACATGTCACCTTTCGCAGGCGCGTTGTAAATATAATTTGCGAACGTGCATAGCGTATTATTGGTGGGAACAAAGCCGGGTGTAACTTGGACGGCTCGTTTCGCCATGCGAGCAGCAGCAAGCTCTACATCTTCGAGGTCACAGTAGTCAGCACCGATTCCTGTAGCCATAGAGATAAATGAGCTGGTCAAAACGACATCTTCTGGGTCTTCCTGACAGCATTGCATGTGCTCAATAGCATTTAGGATGTCTGCCGAAGCAGTGCCAGCCAAGACAGCTCCAAGCGGTCCGCCAAAATACGTTGCCAAAACGGTTGATACGGTTGCGTTAAATTCCATCATGCGGCGGAAATCGCTTGTAATCGCTTTGCACTCGCGCTCCATGCCAGAAAAGATCCGCATGTTTTCATCTAACCCACCCTCGGCAGCGATCATGTCCATGACACCTGCCGCTGCAATAGCGTCTGAGAAGGCGCCTTCATCATCGCTAACTTCAGGCATAATTTCGTAGGAACTAGGATCGCATTTCCCATCTTCGCGACATGTATATGTCTGTTCCTGCCGAACGCATAAACCGTCTTGCTTTCTGGTGCAGTCGTAGCTCGTTATGTTGCAGTTCGGGTCGTTATTGCAACGTGGTGTCTCGCCGATGTAACAGCGCTTAGTTACTTTCTGGCCGACAATATTTCCAGAAGCATCTTTTATATCTGTCCTGCTTATATCTGGGCCACAGCCATACGAAGTGTCGGCACTACATGTAGACTCGCTCTTTTGCCATTCTTCGATCCAACTGTCAGGAAGAATGCGTGAATATTGCGAATAGGTCGCTGGATATGTTTCTCCAAACGTGTTTACCAACTCCCAGTCATCATCGTTCTGTAGTGCTTCGAGATTGCAAGTGTGGCTATATGGATCGCCGTAACATCTATAAGTAACGGCATATTCCCAGCACTCTCGTCTGACTGTTTTACCCATTATCGTTCTGGGGGCAGAATCAATACATGTCTCTCCGACCTTGTAGCACTCTTGGTAGTCGCTTAAAGCCCCAAAGGTAACCTGGGGTATTATTAGGTAGATTAATAAAGCTACTAAATGAATATATTTCATAGTTTATAACTCAGGCCGTCTGCTTTCTAAACCAGTACATTCATCGATCACTCTATCTGTGAATTCGATTCTCATTGGTATAGGGAAGCTATTTGAACCTGCATAGCTTATGTTCTTGCAAGGGTTTTCAAAGTAAGCTGTGACATTGCAGGTAGTGCCATTACAGTTCTGCTCGTAAGCTACTCGAAAGCATTTACTGCCGCTGAAATCCTCTATAACAGTTGTTTTAGGTACAGTAGTGTTCAAGCCGCCACTGACGACATTTGAGTGAGGGCCTGTATGACGTGAACCATCTGACTTCTTTACCGTGTCATAGACAACTCGGTAGCCTTGGTCTTGGCAATAAAAGTTATATCTGAGGTAATCGACGCAGCTAGGGCAGGGGTCGCTTGTTATAGTTAAAAGGTGATCGCCATTATCACATGTCGGTATTTTTATTCCCGTCACCTCAAGTTTTCTAGCGCAGCTAAACTCTTCGGAGTCTCTTCTTACCTCACACTCCCGAGATTCAGGCTCACAAGTAACGAGTCTTGTTGGTATATCGACCACGCAGGAATCGGTTGTGATTTTATCCGGCTTACATTCTCCACCAGCATTGATGTCAAGAAAATCAATTGTCCTTGGGTCGTTGGGGTCACATGAAACTGGAATATCACCTTCACTGAAAAGTTGGTTTATTTGATTGCCGAGACACTTTGAACGATCATCAGCAAAGTTGCTGCCACGTTCAAAAGTAGGGTTGTCGCGAACATCACTAATTGTATTTGACGGGTGATTGGGATCTTGATTGACTCTATCATTCCCTTGTTGACGCATATCATTGCCGCCCCATGCGTCCCCGTGAAGTTGGTGCATGGTCATGGTGCAGGATGATGAGGAGCATTCGGCCTCGACTCGGTATGCCCCGTACAGGTTGCCTCCGCTGAAGGCCGCCTCTCCCCCGAGTGGGATTTCTCTTGTGACGGTATAGCGATCCTCGCTACACCGTATCCCCTGAGTTAGGGCGTCACATACCGATACACTGATTCGATCAAGCTCACCACTGTCGCTTTGTTCACACTCTTCGATAAAGACTCGGATGCCCCCTGCAGTGAGCCGAGCCCCGTCGCGACATCTGAAGTTTCGCTGCTGTTTCTGTTTAACTTGTAGCCCCACCTCCCCTCCAAGCTCACCTGAGGTTTTCGTATCCTCAAGCCCCAGGCTCGATGTAGCAGAACGGAAGGCGTTGCTTGGGTTGAAGTCTCGAGCCCAGGCCCCTCCAGCGTTCATACCCGCTTGGTTAGGGGTGGCTATAGCCACCTCGCTCAAGGGCATAAAAGCTGCGAAAGCAGCCCCCATGGCAAACAATTTTAAGCAAGAGCCCTTTGGCATGTCACTCCTCCCAGAGATGATCAATATTCTGTCCCGCGGGACCAACAGCCGGCCCCATTGGCGTGTCGTAAACTTCACGGTCGGTGCCTTGATACCGGTCGCGGAGCCGTTGTGCGTTGCGCTCAGCTAGCTCGTCGCTCAGCGATTCCCACTGTGCTCCCGCAATGCCGCTCTGCTCAGGAGCGCTTTCGGCACCCTCGCCCTTGAGCGCGTTGATATAAACCTCGGCATTGCTGGCACCGCCTTTGTTGAATTGCTCTAAGGCATATAGGGCAGTTACTGACCCTTCTGCCTTCCAGTAATCGTCTGGGTTGCCCTTTGGGCAGCCATGGTACTCAAGCTGCTGGCCATCGATTTCACCGATTTGGCGCTTGGCGGTCTGACACACGCCCATGGGATCTTCCTTGGCAAGGACAATCGTGGGCACGGTTTCGATCTCGTAAGTATCGAACAGTCGCGGGTCGATCTGGATCGGTGCTGTCATGCCTCCAGGACGTAGTACCTTCAGCAAGCGCTCCATGGTGAAGTCACGGAGCGTCATACCTGGCTCTACTCCACGCAGAACCAGCTCGCCTCCTGCTCTGGCTGCATCAAGCGCATAGCTACGAATCAAGCTTTCGGGCATTGAAAATGAGATGAAGAAATACAGCCGATCCTGTTCACCAAGGTCTAACGAATCCCTCAATGCTTGCCATTCAGCAGCCATTTCAGGGTCTGCGATTCCACCTGTCTGGCCTTGAGCCCGAACGTTTTCTAGCATCTCAGTGCCGGCTGCTTGGCCTGCAGTTGATCCGCTTGTGCCCGCGCCCATCGCCTCCAGGATTGCCTCAGGGCTCCTCTGGCCAGCGAATAGGTCGCTAGGCGCCTGTGACCCTTGAAGAGCAGAGAAAGCGTCTTGAGCGGCCTCTACGGGTGTTTGTTGGCTTAACGCCGATGTGTTGAATAGCGTCAAAGTAATAGCGGTCAGAGTGCGCAGCATTGCTTACCTACCCAGATCAAGAATGCGGAATCAGTACGAACAGCGGTGTTGGCGGGAGGCAGCATCCCCCAGCGGAACTCGGACATTCCAAGAACAGCAGTTTGGTTGCTGGCAACTGGGGCCACCGGATCAATCCGGTATTGGCTGCGAATCATGTTCGGCAGGTAAACGGACTGGCATTCAGCCCAAGGGCCGGTCGTTGATAACAGGCCCGCCATGCGCGTCTTACGCTGCATATACTTGCCAAGGATGTGGAGATTCCCACCTTGGGGGGAGCTGTGAGTCGTGCTTGAGCCAGTAAGGGGATAGACGACGCCCTGCGAGCCCTGACACCAGAACATCATGTCTAGGGGGCGACCCGCTGCAGAAGCTACGGCGTCAGGGATACACGAGAGAGCGCCAACCGGATTGGCGAAGAGAGCTGACTCTGGAAATGCGATAGATGTCCAAGTGTCATCCTGCCAAGTGGCGTCGACCTCAGTGAGGTCTGCAAGGTTAAACCCGGAGGTGTTCATACACCCCAGCGAACTCATCATGTTGAGTACACTGAACAGAGGGTAGATATACCAGTGGATTTGCATCCTGGTAACGCTGCTATCTCCACGTCCCGAGCCATACGTTTGGTTAGAAGTCAGGGAGTCGTATCCGGTTAGTACCTGCGTGCCACCGAGAGTCGACATACAGCCGGGTGTTCGCGCCACTTCAGCGAGGAACGTTGGTTCCCAGAACGTCATGCCGATCCCTGGCATGTCGATGCCATAGGGCCCTGGACATAAACAGATTGGGTCCATGTGCATAAGGGAAGGATTAGACCCACCGCCCATGGAAATTCCGGCTACCGTTACCGGAAACATGTTGTTCCAGTTCGCGTCGTTGATGGGATTGAAAATCTCTCCCCGGCATGCGGCAGAGCTCGATAGCGGGGATGCACTATAGGCGCTCCCCGTTGTGAGGGCTGCAACAGTCAGAACAGAGAGTAGTAACCTCTTCATGGCAGGTGTTCCTCCAAGGTGGTGACATCGTAGGGATAGGCGAAATGGGTCACTTCGATTACGTCAGGCTGACTGTCCCGAACGCCGGCTAAAGAGGGGGTGTGGGTAATGCCCAGCCGATCGAAATGCCACTCCTCTGCGAAGTACACAGCTTGGCCAAGATCCGACGCCAAACTGCCTGGATCTCCTGCTGTGACGATTACTGTTAGGTTGGCTGGGTGTCGGGCCTTTAAGGTCATGGCCAGCTCACGCTGATCATCGGCTCGTAGATCAACAACGAGGAGCCAATTCTCTGGCTGTATGTGCTCGAGGGGGTTGACCTTGGTGCCGGCCTCATAGATGACTCCCCATTGGTATGTACCATCGGGTTGCCGCTTCAAGGCTTCGATGTCTTCACCCAGCGTATAGGACGGATCTACGAAGTGAGTTTCGGTGTGCTCGGCTATCGGGACGAACCAATCGGGGATGTCTCTCGTATGATTTTGAGCCTGCCCTGCTAGGTGCTCATTAACGGAGTCCCAGTCGACACCATGGGCCTCGGCTACGATGGCAAGCCGCATGTCTGGCTCTACGATCTCCCAAGTAGGGCCAAGTACACCCAGGTCCTGATCTGAGGCAAATGTGACAGTGGATAAAGCAGCTCCTGAGAGTGCTACCGATAACGCTGCAATTTTACTATACTGTACTACGGTTTCCATGTTTAAGGCGTTCCAATCTGCGGTATACGCTGCGCTCGGTCATGTTCGCTGCGGCTGCTATCTCAGCGGGCGAAAGGCCTTCGCAGTGAAGGGCCAGCAGGTTTTCATGAGACAGCTCAGTTCGAGCTGAGCGTTTGGGTAGGTCGATGAGGTGCACTGAAGCCATCGAAGTGGTCTCAACGAAAGCCTCAGGGTCAATGTCGATTTCGTCGTTGAACTCTTCAGTGAAACCAGGAATCTGTTCAGCCATCAGATCGAACTGCTCAGCCCTGGGTTCGCTATCAGCCTGACCGGCTTTGTGAACGGTCACTGGTAGGATGGTATGGCGGCGCCATGTGCTGACCGCAAGAAATGCCGCCTCACCAGCATATTTCATGATGGCGTCATGGGAATACGAAGGGTCATATTCTTTAGAGAACCAGGCTACGTATATTTCCTGTTTCATGTCCTCCTGCCATTGTCTGGGGATATGCAAACGGGCTGCCGTCCAACCAATAAGTCGCTGCATTTCAGAAGGCGGGTGACTTGCCAAATATTCATAGAGGTTAGCCATGCGTAACGCACTCCTGAACGACCTGATCAACACGCTCGAGAGGCATGGCTGCGAAATTAAGGTCAGCATTCCGACAACCCGTGGTCGTGTTGAGCGCAGCAAGACCGACAGTGACTTGGCTCGACGTATTGCTACTCTGCGAGACAATTACGGCATGACATTGGCCAAGGTCGCAGAGCACCTGAGCGGTAAGCTCGAATGTTCGATTTCTGTGGCATCCATTCACACCTGGACAGGGGGAGCGGTCCCTAGGAAGGTGGCCTATGACAAGGTGCTTGATGCCCTTGATGAGGTCATGGCCGAGCACGTCGCTATTGAAGGCGGCGCTTGGGTCGATTCCAAGGAGGTCAAAGCTACTGTGGATCGCTGGATGGAAGTGATGACCCCACGCCAGATAGCCGTGGCTGCTGACGAGGCTGTTACCTCTGTGCGCAGTTGGGCCACAGGCAATCACCGTGTTCTGCGTACCAAGTGGAGACGAGTTGTTCCCCTGGTTGAACAGATGTGTGAGATCATCAAAGCACAGCATATCGAGACCTAGTGCCCTTATGCTTGATGTTGTTGCTCACGCTGATGGCTTAAAGCCTCAGCGTGAGGTTCGGCCTCAGCTTCTCCAGCTAAGGAGTTAGTTCCAGCGCCTAGTTCCTGCTGTTTCGCCTCCTGTTTTTTCTTTCGTTCCTCCTCCCTCACAAACCGCTTGAATTCACGGTCTCTGTCCATGACATTCGTGAGCATCAGGTCGACCAGATCGTTATTGGCCACTTTCTCGCCGAATGTCTGCTGGTACAGCTCCTTGTACAGCTCAAGCCGACCGAGGGTTGACTCTGGTAGCTGCAACGGGAATTGTTTTTTGGGGTCGTGCTCTATGCGTCCGATGAGCATTGCTTACTCCTGGGTTATGATGTAGCGATGCAATCTTGCCGCTGTCCGAGCGGCGCTGGATAGGCAATAAGTATTAGAATTTGCTATCTGGTATAGTTCTATTTAACTAGAAACATGCTGAAAGCATGTGGGGAGAAAACTTGGATCAGGGGAATGACGATAAAGGCTTACGTAAGGTTATCGAGGCAGGGATACGGAAAAGTGGATCAGGCCCCAAAGATGGCCAGAAGGGAAAACCCAAAGGGCCAAGATCCGACTACCTGCAAATAGAGCCGGAAACACCTGGCTACAAACTCATTCAGGTAATCTTTGAGCGAGCTGTTAGCGAAGGACTGGCTTCCACTGACCTGGCCGAGCACCTTGGTATTGCGCCGAGCACGTTGAGCCACCTGAAAACTGGGCGAAGGCTAGCAAGTAGCCTGGGGCGAGATGTGATCGAAAAGTTTGCAGAATGGCTGAACTATCCAGTGCTTGCCGTTTTGATTCTGGCCGAGCAAGTGCGTTTGGAGGACTTCTACTCGCCCAGAAATGACCTGGATCGTGCCATCGATCGGGCGCTCCAGTTTATGGCTGATGATCCCGAATGGGGCGGGATGATGCCCAAGGATATTGAAGGCGCTTCAACACACATGAAATTATGGAGCGTATGGATGTATGAACGCGCCACAAAGACTCGCCTGATTCCGGGCGGGATCGATTACCTGGACCTCCTCAAAAGCATGGATGAATTCAGGGGTGAATATCCCAGTCAGAAATAAGACCTTCCCTGGCCAGGATTGTGTTGCAGTTGTCGATGTTGAGGGTGCTTAGGCCGGGGTGTAGGTTTGAGATCGCTGTGGCAAGGCAGTCTTAGGTCAAGGAAAGGGAACATCCCCCTAACTACCCTGATTTGATTATAAGGCCGTGAACCGTTCGAGTTATCCGTCACGGTCTCTCCCGCTCTATTCGCCTATCCCAAGAAATGATGATTCCAAATACTCGCAGGAATTACTTATAAGCACCTAATAATGGGCAATATTATAGACGCTCGCGTATCTTGTTTTGTGCGTAAATATTTCACTATCTGAATGGAAAAATGTGCATGCTGGTGGGCTTTGTTGCTGTGTTCACCGTTGCAGTTGTTCATAAAGTCAACGAGATCACATGAGCCGCTTCGCGGCTGAATACGAGGCAGGCCTCGATACGCCTAAATTTGATATAGCAGTAGGCGGAAAACCGCCCCAAGTCACTTCGTTGTACTGGGACTAGATAGCTAGCTGATAGGGGTAAAATGACCTTGTGGAGCGGTCGGTCTAGCACTCTACGAAAAGCACATGGGCCGCTTCGCGGCCGATCACGAGGCAAGCCTCGAAAGGCCTAGTATTTTCGATTGCTGAATCCCTAAGCCGCCCCGTTTCAACTTCGTTCTACCTTGTTATTATCTCCGTTGCTGCTCACGCATCGAAAGCGCCAGCATTGGGCGCGGTGGCATGGCCTCCCCATACCCCGACAAGCCCATTATCTCCGTTGCTGCTCACGCATCGAAAGCGCCAGCATTGAGTGCGGTGGCAAGGTCTCCCCATACCCCGACAAGGCTATTATCTCCGTTGCTGCTCACGCATCGAAAGCGCCAGCATTGAGTGCGGTGGCAAGGTCTCCCCATACCCCGACAGGAACACAACCACCGTGGATGTACACGCGCCGAAGACACTCGCTTTGCCAACAATGGCGTGCTTGGGATACCCCTAGATCATTAAATGCTTGTCGTAATTTTTGTTGCTTTCATGGCAGCTATTTCATGCATGAGGGATCAACCCTTCCCCACCCTTCTATACCTCTAGCTACTGCCGTTTGGTAACAGCCCTCTCCCCGGCACATGGATACCCATAGAGTGATGTTCCAATCACTGGGAATAGCGCTCTCTTGAATGGGGTAAGCGTATAGCTAGCACCCGTATTAATGATGCGATGCTTCAATGTACACGCCCATTGCGGTTTATATCTAACCCCACGCTAGGCCTGCTCAGATACGCATAAAAAAGGCTTGTAGAGTGACACTACAAGCCATATGCGTATTCCGGCGAACGTG
Organism: Vreelandella arctica; assembly: GCF_037070215.1. Taxonomy (NCBI): domain Bacteria; kingdom Pseudomonadati; phylum Pseudomonadota; class Gammaproteobacteria; order Oceanospirillales; family Halomonadaceae; genus Vreelandella; species Vreelandella arctica. The sequence goes on from NZ_JBANSN010000040.1 coordinate 27,710, forward strand.
ACCGGTCATTCCGGTGATCGTGACCGATTTGCACACGGCCTTCACGCTGGAGAGAGTTTTGTACGCTGAGCGGTCACGATGGGTCAACCGATTCCGTT
>NZ_JBANSN010000041.1:0-24527 GCF_037070215.1 Vreelandella arctica
GGAGGTCAGCGTCTGTTGTTCAGGTTCAGTGAGAGGGGCAACGAAGCGTTTTTCCATGGTTCTGTCCGTGTCAGAAATCCTGGCATGGATATTACACGAAAACTTTAGATCAGGTACTTAGCGCAGAAAAGCAAATGACCCGCGCGCTGCCCAAAATGGCACGTGCCGCGGATGACCCCAAGCTGGTCGATGCTTTTAAACATCACCTTGATGAAACCCAAGGACAGGTAGAAAGACTAGAGCAAGTCGCTGATAGCGTGCCTGATATCCGTATCAAACGGCTGAAGTGTTACGCCATGGAGAGCTTGATAGAGGAAGCGCAGGAACTGATTGAAGCGACCGAAAAAGGCGCTGTACGTGATGCGGGCCTGATTGGTGCTGCACAAAAGGTAGAACACTATGAAATCGCCACCTATGGCACGCTGTGTTCTCTTGCAGAGCAGTTAGGTTATACCGAAGCTAAAAACATCCTGGCCGAAACGCTGAAGGAAGAAAAATCCGCGGATGATAAGTTGAATACGTTAGCGAAAGAGAACGTTAACAAGAAAGCTGGTTAACTTTTTATAAAATGCTTTTATAAAGTGTTTTATAGGGTGGGCTTAATTAATCAAGCCCACCCTTTCCCGCTCGTTTTAGCAATTGGCACTATTAGCTAAGCGCTAGTGCTATCACTGCGTTATGCATTAGCAACTTAATAGCTTTTACACTCCCACCGGGCCGCCGTCACGCTTCTGAATCACCACGGTCGCTGCGCGGGGGCGCACTTGACCACTGGCGGCAACCGTAGCGTCTTGCACCAAGGCGCTTGCGTCGGCTGGCCAATTGCCCGGATGCTGAATGTTGATAAACAACGCGGTCTTATCAGGTGTGGCAAAGATGCCGGTCACTTCGCAGCCGTTCGGCCCCACCGCAAAGCGTTTGAGCTGCTGCTGGTTGCTACTGTTAATGACGGGGCCGGTGCCTTGAATATCATCGAGACCATTAGGCACGACCGCAAGCAACTGGTCGTTGGTGTACTCGGTGATACCTTCATAGCCGTTATCGGTCTGGATCCAGAGAATGCCCTGACCGTCGCCACGCTCGTCGAACCATAGTCCATCGGGACTGGCAAACTGGTTCATTTCCGTCAGGCCCGAGTGGTTATCCGTATCATCGATAGCCGCACCAAACACAAACACTTCCCAGGCAAAGGCGTTCGGCAGACGACTTTCACGCCAGCGGATGATGTGTCCCGCCTCATTATTGGCGCGTGGATTAGCCGCGTTGGTCGGTGCCAGATCGTAACCGACGCCATTCTGTTCAAGACGCTCGCCGTCGTTGGTGTACGTCGGGGAGGAGTCCTCAGCGGTGCGCTGGCTATTATTGGTTAGCGTGAGATAGACATCGCCTGAGGCAGGATCAACAGAGGCCCACTCAGGACGATCCATCGGCGTGGCGCCCAGCAAATCCGCCGCGTCACAGGTATTGATGATAATGCCTGCTTGATCATCGCTGGCAAGCCCCAGCGCCGCGGCCAATGTGCGGCCATCACGCGTTTGGGCTTCCGGTGTTAGCGGCAGCCATTCACCGCTGCCATCGGCATGAAAACGGGCCACGAACAGCGTGCCGTTGTCCAGGTATTTGCTGCCAATGACAAGACGGTCATACGCTTCGCCGGGTCGATTGGCATCGGCGGGATCCCAGGCAGCGTCGGAGACGTATTTATACACATACTCGTTGCGGGCATCGTGCCCCGAGTAGTAGACCACCGGTTGACCGGCTTCCAGCTTGCCTAACCAGCATCCTTCATGGCGGAAACGCCCAAGCGCTGTCCGCTTGACGGCCCGCACTCCGCTATAGGGATCAATCTCCACCTGATAGCCGAAGGTGCGTGCCTCATTGCGATAATCATCCTCCGCCCGCTCGCTACGTGGGGTGATATCAAAGCGGGCGAACTCACCATTCTCCTCGGAGGCATCGCCTGCGGATGTGTCCCAACCATAGCGGCTTTTGTCCGTGGGGATGCCGATGCGGGCGTCGTCCTGAAAGCGCTCGCCACGATTGACGAAGATATCGGGCCAGTTCTCTTCACAGGCAATATAGGTTCCCCAGGGGGTTACCCCATTACCGCAATTATTGTTCGTGCCGCGGGTTTGCATGCCTGTCGGAGAGAACTGTGTCTTGACGTAGTCACTGCCAGCCACGGGCCCGGAAAGCTCCATCACCGTTGCGCTGGTGAAGCGGCGGTTATATGACGAGCCCGGCACATGCGACCATTGGCCATTGGCGTCTTTTTCGACTTCGACAAGCGTGACACCGTGAGCGTTGATCTCGGTGCGCGACTCATCTGCTGGCCGCTGGCCCTCTTCGGCATTGGCGGGGCCGCCCTGAGGTGCCCATAGTGCGGCTTGGTCGATATATTCGTTATTGAGCGCCAGCACGAAACGACGCGAGGCGTTGTCGGCGTCCAAGGCAAAACCGGCCATGCCATCATGGTGCATGCCGACACTTTCCGCCTGCCGCTCAGGTGTCATGGTTTGGTCGGCCTGCCACGCATCGCCTGTGTTCAATGGCGTGCCCCAAGGCACCAACACCTGGGCCACATAGCCTTCCGGCACCACGATCGCGTCGGTGAGCGAACCGTGCACCGCTTCAAAAGCAAGCGTCAGAGGCGTTTTCTGCGCGCCACTGGAAGCCAACGCCTGGGCAGCGCCACCAAAACTGAGCATCGAGGCAGCAGCGACTCCCAAGCCGCCGCGCATCACATCACGTCGGGATACGTGCCGCGCTAATACCTCAGCAAAAGGCTGATTGCTACTGCGGTTAAACAGGCGATGATCTTCGATCTCTTTACTCATGGTGGTCTCCCCCTGATCGTTTGTATGCCAACGATTGAACGTTAGGAGACACTAAACAAGCTAAATGACAGGACGATGACGGAGTATCTGCATTTATATGAAGACTAACTACCTGCATGGCGAAGCCGTGATATAAGACCATACTTATTAACACAGAATGCAATGCACTGAGTAACAGCGAGCCAATCGGGAGCAAGGATGAGACTGATCAGCATCATATGGGTGGCGTTGGCGGCTATTAGTTTCAGCCTGGGGCTGGTGGGTATTTTTTTACCGCTAATGCCCACCACTATTTTTATGCTGATCGCTGTTTACTGTGCCTCCAAAGGCTCACCGCGCTTTGAAGTCTGGATCCGTTCCCGCCACTATGTCGGGCCATTGCTGATCACCTGGGAGCAAGAGCGCGCCATTCCCCGGCGTGCCAAGCTCGCAGCCGTCAGCATGATCGCGTTGAGTGCATTGATCGTGGTCTGGTCACTCGACCAGGGCTGGCTGCGCTGGGGTGTGGTCGCTTTCCTTATAATGATCGCTCTGTGGTTAGCTACCCGTCCTGAGCCCTCTTCTTCGCCTTAACACATCACTAAATCGGCACCTTATGGGTCGAGACCACTTCACGCAGCCCCATAAATGAGCGGATCTGGCGCACTCCAGGCAGATAGAGCAACTGTTCAGCATGCAGCCTGTTGAAGCTTTGGCTGTCCCGCGTGCGTACCAACATGAAATAGTCAAACTCCCCGGTGACCACGTGGCACTCCATACAGCCTGACACCTTCTGGGCCGCCTCCTCAAAGGCGGCGAAGGATTCCGGCGTCGAGCGATCCAGCACCACGCCAATCAATACCACCATGCCCGCTTGCAGTTGCTCTGGGTCTAAATGCGCCACCACCCGGCTGATCACCCCATCCCGTTTGAGCCTTTCCACTCGGCGCAAGCAAGCTGCAGGGCTTAGGTTAACGCGCTCGGCCAAGGCCACATTCGAGAGCGTGGCGTCATTCTGAAGCAGTTTGAGAATTCGCTTGTCGATACGATCCAGTTCACCCGCTGGCTGGTCGGCATCTGAGCGCGAAAGCGATCGCTTTGCACACACTAATAGTGTCCTTATTGGCTATTTAGCAAAACTTAAAACCGATTATCTTTATTTATATCACTTTTTATTGCCTATAAAACAGATAATTTGCAACACAAATAATAACGTCACCGCTTACTATAAAACGATGCTAAATATAAAAATTTGCGAGCACGCCAAGGTTTCACATCTACCCTCGCTAGGCAGTTTTTATGCCGCTCTTTCTCGCTTAGAAGTAGGAGATTTTTTATATGAATCTTGATCGTTTCCCACGTTATCCGCTTACCTTTGGGCCTTCTCCCATTACCCCCCTCAAGCGGCTAAGCGAACATTTAGGCGGTGAAGTAGAGCTATACGCTAAGCGCGAAGACTGCAATAGCGGCTTAGCCTTTGGCGGCAACAAAACCCGTAAGCTGGAGTACTTGATTCCTGAGGCACTGGAGCAAGGTTGCGATACGCTGGTGTCGATTGGCGGTATTCAGTCGAACCAGACCCGCCAGGTCGCTGCCGTCGCTGCTCACCTGGGCATGCGATGCGTGCTGGTGCAGGAGAACTGGGTCAACTACTCCGATGCGGTGTATGACCGAGTGGGCAATATCGAGATGTCGCGCATCATGGGCGCCGATGTTCGATTGGATGATGCTGGCTTCGATATCGGGATCCGCCCCAGCTGGGAGCAGGCGATGGAGGATGTGCGCAAGCGGGGTGGTAAGCCCTTCCCGATTCCCGCAGGCTGCTCCGAGCATCCTTACGGCGGCTTAGGTTTTGTGGGCTTTGCCGAAGAGGTGCGTCAACAGGAGAAAGAGCTGGGCTTCAAGTTCGACTATATCGTCGTGTGCTCAGTTACCGGCAGTACCCAGGCAGGGATGGTGGTCGGCTTCGCCGCCGATGGCCGCGCCCAGCGAGTGATTGGCATTGACGCCTCTGCCAAACCCGAACAAACCCGCGAACAAATCCTGCGTATCGCGCGCCATACGGCTGAGCTGGTAGAGCTGGAAGGCGGCATTGCCGATGACGACGTGATTCTGGATACCCGCTATGGTGGCCCCGAGTACGGCCTGCCCAACGAAGGCACGCTAGAAGCCATTCGCCTGTGCGCCCGTCTGGAAGGCGTACTCACCGACCCCGTTTACGAAGGCAAATCGATGCACGGCATGATCGACATGGTGCGTAACGGTGAATTCTCAGCAGGCTCCAAAGTCCTTTATGCCCACCTGGGCGGTGTGCCTGCGCTTAATGCTTACAGTTTCCTGTTTAGGAATGGATAGGATCTGACCAGTTCTATCCCCCATTCACTGCCCGCCTGGTGCGAGACCTGAAGTCTCGACTAGGCGGTATTCCAGCTTCTGAAGTCTGTCTCTATTCTCTGCTATCTTTGTCACTGCCATCCTCGTCCCTACCTTCCTCGCCCTTGCCGCACATCAGAACTCAACGCCTCCCGGCGCAGACAATGCCGTGCCAAAAGCCGGGATGGCTTTCAACCAAGCCTGCCGATAAGATCCATAGTGAGCCATCACGAGCTTTCAAGTGGTTGTGTTAAAAATGAGTGTTTATAAGGATGGACTCTATGCGCGATGATGAAAAATATACCAATACCGAGGAGCAACTGCTGTATCTTCAAAAGTTATTAGATGAAGAAGATACCGCTGCCCTCAAAGAGCTATTCACAGAGCTCGATATATTAGCGATTGCGCGCACGCTTGAGTCGTTCCCCGCTAAAACCCGTGATTTACTTTGGGACTACATTCCAGACGATGTGCTTGGTGAAGTTTTAGCAGAAGTCGATGAGGATATTCGCGCTGACTATATTGAGGATCTTTCTGCCAGCGATGTTGAACAGATAGTCAGAGGCTTGGATGCCCAGGAAGTCGCCGACGTTCTTGATGTCGCCGACGAAGAGATCAAAACCACCGTTTATGCCAGCTTGGATCAGGAGATACGCGCCCAGGTTGAGAACCTTCATGCCTATGAAGATGATGTAGTGGGACGATACATGGACCCCGAGACGGTCAATGTAAAACAAGGCGTGTCATTAGAGGCCGTACAACGCTATATCCGGATTCATCACCTGCTCGATGATGAATCACAGCAAATCATGATTACAGACAAGGATAAACGCCTACTCGGCACCTTGAGCCTGATTGATTTAATCAAACAGCCACAAGAAGCCGTGGTTGATGATTACATGGATGATTTTTTCACCCTAAATGATCAAATGAAAGTGAGTGAAGCCGCTGCATTATTGCGCTCTAAAGAACTTCACTTTGTGCCAGTGTGCGATAGCGATGGGTTATTGGTCGGCCAGCTAAACGCTGCCGACGTATTAGAAATCACCCAAGATGATGCTGACATGACGTTGAAACACATGTCAGGCGTTAGCGACGAAGAAGAAGTGTTTACCCCCATTGCGCGCAGCGCGAAAAGCCGCGGTATGTGGCTGGGTATTAATCTGCTGACCGCCTTTTTAGCAGCTTTTGTGATCGGGCAGTTTGAAGCCGTACTGGATCAAATCGTCGCGCTCGCCATTCTCATGCCCGTAGTCGCTAGCATGGGCGGAATTGCCGGAAGCCAGACCCTGACAGTAGTGATACGCGGTTTGGCGCTCGGGCAGCTTGCCGGTAACAATAAACGCTGGCTGTATAATAAAGAGCTATGGGTGGGGATGAGTAATGGCTTGGTGTGGGCCCTGGTGGTCGGCGGTATTTCCTACCTGTGGTTTAGCGACCCGCTGATTACGCTCGTCATCACGCTAGCGATTTTTATCAATATGAGCCTTGCCAACCTATCCGGCGTCCTCATTCCCCTGGTGTTGAAACGGCTACAGATTGACCCTGCCCTCTCCGGCGCGGTAATTCTCACCACCGTCACGGATGTGGTGGGCTTTCTATCGTTCTTGGGGCTCGCGACGCTGATTATTTTGTGATCAAAGCCATTGAATGGTGCAAGCGGCGTCGCCACTCACTTCGCCCGCTAACGTTTATCTAATGCTATGCTGATGAGCCCCGCTAATGCGGGGCTTTTTTTGTGGTTCACTTTTTTGAATATCCAGAGGCGTTCATGCTCCCCGACTATACCGTGATTGCTTGGCTGTTAATCGTATTTTCCGTTTACCTGACCGGCGTATCAAAAGGCGGCTTTGCGGGTGGCTTCGGCACGCTTTCAGTGCCCTTGATGGCGCTGGCGATTAGCCCGACCCAAGCAGCCGGATTACTGTTGCCGCTATTGCTGGTGATGGATGTGTTTGCGGTAAAAGCGTGGTGGAGTAAACACGATAGCGCGGAAGTGTGGCGCTTTGTGCCAGGGTTATTCATTGGCGTCACGGTGGGAACGCTGCTGTTTGGCAGCCTGAGTGAGCAAGGAGTGCGGCTGGTGCTGGGCCTTCTCTCGGTAGTGTTTGCGGCCTATATGTTGCTGAAACCCGTGGCCAAGAAACCTATCTCTTCCCGATGGGCGCTACCTGCCGCCAGCGTTTGCGGGTTCACTAGTTTTATTGCCCATGCGGGCGCACCGCCGATGAATATGTACTTGATGCCGCGCAAGCTCTCCAAAGAGACCTTTATTGCCACCTGCACGGTGACCTACGCAGTCGTGAACTCCATCAAACTGGGGCCTTATGTGTGGTTAGGCGAGGTCAACATGACTAGCGCCTGGGCCTCGCTGCTGCTGGTACCCGTTGCTTGGATCGGTGTACGTAACGGTCTTTGGCTGCAGAGCCGCGTCAATGAAAAGCTGTTTTACCGCCTAGTGATCATCGCCATGTTCTTAGTGGGGATTAACTTGGTGTGGCAGGCGCTCTAGTTTAGAGAGCGAGCAGGCGGCGCGACTACAGTGCCACCATGATCAACCCCGCCAGCATCACCAAGGTGCCAAGTGTTTTAGCGGTGGAAGCAGGCTCTTTTAGCCATAGCACGCCCATCAACACGCCTACCGGAATCGAGAGCTGGCGCAGGGCGACCACGTAGCTCACTTCATCGGTCATCGCCATGGCCATCAGCACGAGGCCGTAGGTGCAGGTCATCATCAGCCCGGTGGTGATTAGCATCGCCAGGCCCTGCTGGCGAAGCGCGGGCAATCGGCGGCGCTCGGCAGGCAGCAGGGCCAGTAGCGGTACCGCCCAGGTCAGCGTCATCACCGCTTGCAGCACCATAAAGACGGCTCCAGCGGTGATGACGCTGTGCCCAGCGCCCTGCATGTGGCCTAATGCCTGCTTATCGATGAGCGAATAGCCCACCGTTCCCGCCGCCGCCAGCAGCGCAAACCCCATGGCGGGCGTGAAATAGGTGGAAAACCGACGCGCCTCCGGGTGGCTAAGCGGCAGGCAGAGCGCGCCAGCTACTACTAGCATCATTCCCAAACCGTCCCAGGCATCCAACACACGGCTGCCCAGCAGCGCGATGGAAACCAAAGGCACCAGCACCACGGGCAATGCCCTGGCGATGGGGTAAAGCACGCTCACTTCCCCCCGCGCATAGGCCCAGGCCAGGCCGCCCATATAGAGCATCTGGCACAGTCCAGAGAGTACCAACCATCCCCAAAAAGCACTGGGTAACGCCGCTAATGATGGCCCAAGCAATACTAGCGGCAGCATGACCGCCCCTCCCGCACCATAAGCCAGAGCAAATGAGGCCAACGACGGCGCGTTGCGCTTACCTAGCACGTTCCATCCAGCGTGCATACACACCGACACCAGCACTAGCGCGAGGGCGGCTGGGCTCAAGGACGCTCTCCTTGTTGAAGGCGTGTATTAATAACATCAGGCATGCGCCGATTTTCCTGGCAAAGCGTTGGGCGACGAAGCGCTCACAGGCGCTGGCGCCCGCCAGTCTAAGCGCCGCCACCCTTCAACGCTAGCCACCTCGGCCAACACCGCGTCGGGGTTGACCGCAACCGGGCAATCCACGTACTGCAGCAGCGGAAGGTCGTTGCGGGAATCGGAGTAAAACGTGGTGTGGCTGGGGGTGATCTGCTGCTCGATCAGCCACTGCTTCAGGCGCAGCACTTTGCCGCCGCGATAGGAAAAAATACCTTCACTACCACCGGTATAGCGCGCGTCTTCATTGATGCCATGTTCGATGCTCAGCTCTACCGCCAGCACGTGCTCGATCCCCAAAGTAGCCGCAATGGGCTGAACCAGATGCCGCGCAGATGCAGAAATCAGCAGCAGGGTATCGCCCGCCTGGCGATGCGCTTCCAGGCAGGCCCAGGCCTGAGTGAAGATACGCGGTTGGAGATGCGTGGCGACAAACCGCTCGACCTCTTTTTGCACATCCGTTACCCGGCGCCCGCGCAGTGGCGCCAGGGTCATGGCTAGATACTCTTCGAGCTTTAGCTTGCCCGCATGATAAGCCCGCTGCATCTGCTCGGCACGCGCCATGAAGGTCTCGGCATCGCTGACCCACCCTTGGTCTATCATCCATAAATTCCAGCGGTCGCTGCAGTCTCCATCCAGGAGGGTGTCATCAAGATCAAATAGGGCCAGGCGCATGGGAGCACTCCTTTCATCGCGGGTTGGCGGCGCGTAGGGTATGCCAAAGGTGATGACAGGACGATGACGCTGGCGGTGATATTGCGTGGTTACTTGTTCAACCACGCTGCAGCAAACTCATTGGCTGGCAACGGTCGACCGAACCAGTAGCCCTGGGCTTCATTACAGCCCATGTCGGCCAGCAGGCGGGCCTGCGCTCGGGTCTCTACGCCTTCTGCCACCGTTTTCATCTCTAGCGCTTTCGCCATGGCAATGATGGTCTGCACAATGGTGCGGTCGTGATGGTTATCGAGCATCTCGCGCACAAAAGAGATATCGATCTTCAGTGCGTCGGCGGCGAAACGCCTCAGGTATGAGAGTGAGGAGTAGCCTGTGCCAAAGTCGTCAATAGAGAGTGCGTAACCCGCCTTACGCATGGTGTGAGTAATTTCTACCGCTTGATCAGGATCGCGCATAAAGTCGCTTTCGGTAAGCTCCAGAGAAATGGCATTCGGTGGTACGCCAGCCATTAGCTGCGCAATATGCTGAGTTAGCTCGGGGTCAGCAAACTGCTGGGCAGAAATATTGATCGACAGCCTACCCGGCAGTGCCTGCTTGTTTTGCGTACCCCATGCCATTAGTTGCCTAGCCGACTCCTCCAACACCCAGTCTCCCAAGAGGCGTATCAATCCGCGCTCTTCGGCGAGAGGAATAAACTCACCGGGACTCACCCACCCCCACTCCGCGTCATGCCAGCGGCAGAGAGCCTCAGCGCCTGTCAGCTGCCCGCTGGCAAGGTCCACCTGGGGCTGAAAATAGAGTTCCAGTTTGTTTTCGCTGATAGCCACGCTGAGCCGCTCGGTCATCCGCTGGCGGCGCTGTAGCGCGTGATGCATTGCTTGGGTATAGGGGCAGGTACTGTTGTCGCGGCGTTTGGCGTGGTGAAGCGCAATACTGGTGGCATTGAACAGCTCACTCGCTTGCTTCACATCGTGGGGATAACGGGCATAACCGATGCTGACATCAAGGTTAAACACACGGCGCTCCAGCTGCAGCGGCTGAGTCACAGCTGAGCGCAACTGCTCGACGAGATCATTTATGTTTCTGATATCAGCGTCGGCCACCAGCATGGCAAACTCATCGCCGGATAAACGCGCCAATGGGCCATAGGCGTGGCTGATCTTCTGCAAGCGGTCCGCGACTGACACCAGTAGTTGATCACCTACTTGATGGCCGTGCAGGTCATTCACTTCTTTAAAGCGACGAATATCCAGCAGCAGCAGCGAAAGCCCCTGCCCAGTATGATGGGCCTCTTGCCACATCTGCGCTAACAGCTCCATGAAGCGGGTACGGTTAGGTAGCCCGGTAGTGCTGTCCGTGTAGGCCAACTGATGCATATGGCGGTGGTCACGGCGGCGTTCAAGCTCTGCCGCGGCGCCAGTAGAAAGGATTTGCAACACTGAGGTGGCGAACGCATTCGTCGTCAGCGGTTGGCGGTAAAACACCATCATCACGCCAATGGCTTCGCCGTTGGCGTTATCTAAGCGGCGACCAATCCATGCCCTGACCGGTAGCTGCGTGCCCGCTAATAGCAGCGGCGGGCCGTCATGCATCACCGCTTCACGCTCCAGCACCACCTGCTCGCTAGGCGACCCGCGCAGTGCGAAAGCGTGCGGCTCACGCTGTTCGCCACTGACCACCATGCTAACCGTGGTTGCCTGGCCATAGACTTCTTCCTCGCCCTGAGGGGAGGTATGCAGTAGTGCAATGAAGCCTGCGTCGGCTTCCAGCACTTCAACCAGAGTGGCAATCAACTGCTGAAAATAACCGTCACCCACTCGTGTAGTAACTGTTGAGGCAACTTGAAGCACGGCGTTTTGTACCCGCTGCGACTCTTGCTGGTCGGTCACATCCGAAATAAAGCCTTCCAGGCAGGCAATCTCACCGTCATGGCCCATGACAGTCTGGCCCTGCTCCCACATCCAGCGAGTCCCCCCGTCGCGATGCTTCAACCGATACACCACCCGGTAAGGCCGCTTGCTGGCAATGGCCAACTGCACCTCGTCGAAGAGTTTTTCCTGATCATCGGGATGAATCAACGCGGCGAAGCTGGTCACCCGGTTACCTTGCAACTCATCCGGACGGTACCCGGTCAGTGCCTCGGCCCCTTGGCTTACCACCTGCATGGTCCAGTCACGGTCATTGAAGCAACGGTAGGCCATGCCAGGCAGGTGATTCAGCAGCGTATTCAGGCGTCGCTCACTCTCCCGTGCGACTTCTTCGCTTGCTCTTAATGCCTGCTCTGCCTTTTGGCGGCCTAGCTCCGCTCCGGCCTGGGCGGCGGCAATTTGCAAAATTTCATTGGCTAGCTCATCCAACTGCATAGGGGAGTTCTTAAGCACCGCCAGCAGGCCAATCAGCGCGCCATCGGCAGCGTAGAGAGGGCGCCCCATATAACTCTCGGCGCCGAGCTTGCAGAGCAGCTTATCGTCTGGAAAGAGCAATTGAACATCACACGCATACAGGCAGGAACCGCGCCCTAGCGCAGTTTCGCAAGGGGTGCCGGACAGCGAGTAGGTGATATTGCCAAGCAGACCGCCATTGGACCAGACCGCTAACGTCTTAGCCTGATGCAACTGGGTTACATCGGCCATCAATACATGATCAACGCCCAGTAAGGCTGCCAAGCGCTCTACCAGCGTGGCGTAAAAGTGAGAGCTCCCACTGTGACCCATGCCTTCGGCCAACTGTCGAAATATCTCTGTAGCGTCATTCCTCGTGCGCATGGGTGGAGCCACCTGTTCCCGCTTTTTCTGTAGCTTAGCGCGAAGCGCAGCGACAAAGAAGCACCCAATCAACATCCAGGCCAGCATGACAGCCGCCTGGATGATTAACCGTGGACGATAGTGAGCGTTAACGGGTCATGGCCTCGGGCAGGTAGAGCGCGATACCGGGAAAGAGATGCATTAAGGCGATCGCCAACAGCATCAGCAGGAAGAACGGCAGCGTGGCCTTGGTAATGGTCAGAATATCCTTACCCGTCAGCCCCTGAATCACGAACAGGTTGAAGCCAACGGGCGGCGTAATCTGCGACATTTCGACGACGATCACCAGATAGATGCCAAACCAGATCAGGTCAAACCCGGCGGCGCTCACCAGCGGCATGATAATCGCGGTAACCAGCAGAATCAGCGAAATACCATCGAGAAAGCAGCCCATGATCAGCAGCAGCAAGGTGAGCGCAATCAGCAGCATAGTGGGTGAAAGCCCCATTTCACCAATCGCCTGCGCCAGCTTCATCGGTACCTGGGTAAAGCCCATGGCCGAGGTCAGGAAAGATGCGCCCGCAATGATGAAGGCGATCATGCAGGCGGTACGCACAGCGGCAAACAGCGAGCTCTTGAATATTTCGCGGTCAAAGTGACCATTGAAGCGGGCAATCACGATCGACAGCACCACACCGACCGCTGCTGCCTCCGTGGGTGAGGCCAAGCCACCATAGATCGAAAAGATGATGCCACCGATCAGCAGCAGAATGGGCACCAGCGACCAGGTGTTGCGCAGCTTTTCGCCAAAACTCATGCCTGACTCATCTTCACCGGTCAGGCCTTCGCGGTTGCCTTTCAATAGCGCCCACAAAATGAGATAGCTCATGAACATCGCCAGGATCATCAAGCCTGGGCCAATACCCGCCATAAACAGTCTGGAGATCGACTGCTCGGTGACCACGCCGTAGACGATCAGCACGATGGAAGGCGGAATCAACAGCCCTAACGTCGAAGCACTGGCCAGAGTGCCAATCGCCATGTTGCTATCGTAGCCACGCCGCTCGAGTTCCGGCAGCGTCATTTTGCCCACCGTGGCGCAGGTGGCAGCCGAAGAGCCGCACACCGCGGCAAACATGCCGCTGCCAATGATGTTGGTATGCAAAAGGCGCCCCGGCAGGCGGTTTAACCAGGGAGACAGACCGCGGAACATATTGTCGGCGAGCCCCGAGCGAAACAGAATTTCGCCCATCCAGATAAACATGGGCAGCGCGGTAAGGTCCCACCCATAGCTGGCACCCCAGAAATCAGAGGCCAGGATAGAAGCTGGTGAAAACGAGCTGAAGAACTCGAGTGCTATCCAGGCAGTACCAATCAGCGCGAAGGCGATCCATACCCCGCTCCCCAGTAACAGCACAAGCGTAAAAATGGTGGCGAGACTTAGTAGCAGCACGATGAGCTCTCCAATTTAGAGGGCAGGTGAGTGAAGGTCGCCATTTAGTGGCCCTCGCTTTCATCTGGGGCCGTCGCTTCGCGAAAACTTGAAGGATCGCGAATAGCGATACGCACCGCCATGAACAACGCTTCAGCCAGCGCCAGACAGAGCAGCCCTACACTGGTCGCAAGTACCAGCTGGGGAATCCAGAGCGGAATCGACACAAATCCTGAAGACACATCGTTGTATTGAATGCTCTCTCGCGCCAGCCCCACCAGGCCATAACTGAGCATCAGACTGATCGCCAGGGCGATGATGAGGCCAAACACTTCAAACCACACACGAATGGCAGGTGGCAGCCGAGTAATCAACAGCGTCACGCGAATATGGGCGTGATGCACAAAGGTGTAGGCCAAGCCCAGAAAGGTCGCGCCGACTAATAAGTAAGACGCAATTTCTGAAACGCCGGTAATACTCAGGCCTAGCCGGCTCAAACCTACCAGCACCAGCAGGGCATCTACCAAGCGGAAGGTTACCTGGAGCGCGATCAGCGCACAGATAGCCACCATGCACGCCGCCGCACCCCAAGCACCGAGGCGATAGAGTTTGTCGAATTTAAACGTCATGTTCGCAGCCTCATAAAGCGCGCGGAATAAGCAGGGGCGGTGGCATTGCCGCAGCCCCTGCCAGAGACATTGAGACGGCTATTAGCTGTCGCGTTGCTCGCGGTAAGTTTCCAGCGCCTGTTTGGCTTCATCATCGGCGCGTGACTGCCAATCTTCAAACAGCTCATCACCAGCGGCTTGCAGCGCCTCGGAAATAGCGTCGTTCGGCTCAGAAACCGAGATACCGTTCTCTTCTAATGTGTCCAAGCTTGCCTGGTTATCTTCACGGCTCATCTCCCAACCACGTTTTTCAGCCTCAGCGGCGGCTTCCATCAGGGCTTCCTGGGTCGCTTCATCCAGGCCATCGAAACTGCGCTGGCTGATGAAGACAATGTTCTTGGGCAACCACAGGTTAGCGTCGGTGTAGTCGGTGACATAGTCCCAAGCCGCCATGGAGTTCCCAGTGGAGCTTGAGGTAATCATGGCGTCCACACGGCCAGTGCTGAAGGCGGTGGGGATATCAGACTCTTCGGTTTCAGTGGGGCTGCCGCCCAGGTTGTCGACGAAGCGCTGGGTATTGATGTTCGGTGCGCGCACGCGCAGACCTTCAAACTGTGCAGGGTCGGTAAGCGGCTCGGAGGTGTAGATCCCTTGCGCAGGCCAGGCGACAGCGTAGAGCGGAATCAGTCCTTCATAAGCGAACAGCTCGGTGATCATGGGCTTGGTGGCTTCCCATAACGCGTAGGCATCATCGTAGCTGCCTGCAACCCCCGGCAATGTGTCCACTTCAAAAATGGGGTCATCATTGGAAAGCACAGAGAGGAAGACTTCGCCCGCATCAATGGTGCCGCGACGAACCGACGGTTTGATTTCCCCGTGTGCGACAAGAGAGCCACCGCTATGCACAGTAATGGTTAGCTCGCCATCAGTGGCTTCTGCCACATCCTCGGCAAACTGTTTAGTGTTTTGGGTATGAAAGCTGGCATCACCGTACGGCGTGGCCATGGTCCACTCAGCCGCGTGAGCCGTCACCGTCAGACCGCAGGCTGTTGCCAGTAGCAGGGTGGAAGTTAATGTCTTGCGCATGGTGAGAACCCTCTTGTTTCTATTAATAGTATGGAGCTAATGGTGTGTTGCATCGGTGGTACCAGAGGAGGCGCTGCTGGGTACCCAGCGCCCAGAGAAAAGTGTTGTTGTCATATCGGCACGGCGCGCCTGGGCATAGCGGCAGGCGCACTCCTGTGCCAGCCGAGCAACGCCCCGGCAAAAGCGTGGGTGGTTAGCGTTGCGCCATATCACATCATAGTGCATGGCGGGTAACGGCACCGGCAGTGACAAGCGGTGGAGCTCTCCTCGCTGCCACTCTTCCAGCACGGTGGCCACCGGCAGCGCGCCGATCCCTAACCCCTCCATGGTCATGCGTACAATCGTCATCAGCGTACTGACGCTATGAATACGTGGGCTGGCTACGCCCTGCTCGGCCAGGTAATTCACCAGTTCCGTATAGGGGCGCGCCAGCTTGCCAAATGAAATGAACGGTAATTGCCTGCCCCAGATATTGGCACTTCCGCTGAGCAAATGGGCGTGCCGGGGTGAGACAAACATGCCCATTTCATACGGACTCAACGACTCATAATCGATCTGCTTCTGCGGCGAATAACCATTCATCGCCAGTACAATATCCAGTTCGTTGCCCAGTAGCCGTTCGTTGAGCACTGGCGAGTAATCCACAGTCAGTTCGATAGTCAGCCGTGGATAGCGCTCGGTAAGCCTGCGCATAAACTCGGGAAACCAGCTATGGGCGATAGTTTCAATCGTGCCGAGCCGTAATGGCGCAGAAAACGCCTCTTCGTCATCGAAAAGCTTCATCGCCTCGTCACGCTGGTGCAGCATCCGCTCAGCATGCACAAAAAATTCGCGGCCACGCATGGTGGGCTGAATGGGTCGGGCGGCACGCTCCAACAGTAGCTCACCCACCGTGGTTTCAAGACGCGAAATACGCTCGGAAACAGAGGGCTGAGTAAGGTGCAAACGGGTCGCCGCCTTGCGGAAGGAGCCAAGCCTCACCGCCCATACAAACGCCTCAAGTTCCTTAAAATCGAGCATATTGACACGCCTACTAATAGCTTTCGGAAATAAATAAGCGCCGTTTTGCTGACACGTAAAGCTTGCTGCTGTGTGCTGATGCTCGTTGACACCAGATAACTATGCAACTTCGAGACCATCTTCGGCAGCGCTGTTTCACCAACGTTATTATCACGCCCCGCCCTTACTGTGATAAGCGTATCGTGCCCAAGCGTCAATCATTTTTCCACCAAATAACAATATGATAGGAGAGCCCGATAGTTAGTATCGACAAAAACGATTGGCACTCAGCATGCCGTGTTCATATATTGGAGGTGAATTACAGTCTCGTTTCAGCCACATGCAAGCACCCACTGCATCAACGACAGGAGTCGCCATGGCCATTCCCCTGCTTAATTGCGATATGGGCGAAAGTTTCGGCAACTGGACTATCGGCCTGGATGCCGAGGCAATGCCCTATGTCGATTGCGCCAACATCGCCTGCGGCTTCCACGCTTCCGACCCCCATGTGATGCGCCGCACCGTCAAGCTGGCGGCCCAGCATGATGTTCGCATTGGCGCGCACCCTGGCTACCCTGACTTGATGGGATTTGG
Source organism: Vreelandella arctica (assembly GCF_037070215.1). NCBI lineage: Bacteria > Pseudomonadati > Pseudomonadota > Gammaproteobacteria > Oceanospirillales > Halomonadaceae > Vreelandella > Vreelandella arctica. Next base: position 16,852 of record NZ_JBANSN010000041.1, read on the forward strand.
TCGCCGCTCGATGGCCTGCTCGCCTGAAGAGGCTGAAGATATGGTGCTCTACCAGGTAGGCGCCCTGGCAGGCATTTGCCAGGCAGAAGGCACCCGGCTCAGCTACATCAAACCCCACGGGGCACTGTATAACGACATGGCCGCCAACCCGGCGCTGCTCGAAGGCGTCATGCGCGCCGTGCGTGCTTACGATCCGAGCCTGCCGCTGATGATCATGTCGACTGCTAACCCCGAACCACATCGCGAGCTGGCCGCCAAACTGGGCATTACCCTCTGGTTCGAGACCTTTGCCGATCGCGCTTACGATACCAATGGCCACCTGGCCTCGCGCCGTTTACCCAACGCCGTACACCACGACCAGAACACCATTGTGGATCAGGCCATTAAGCTGGCCAAAGGCGAGCCGCTCACCGCGCTCGACGGCACACCGTTGCAGCTAGCCTGCGATACGCTCTGCGTTCACGGTGACAACCCTGAATCAGTGGCGGCCGTGCGCGCCATTCGTGAGGCCTTCCAGGCGCTGGAGCAGGCGTGAACCCCATTAGTGAAAGAAGAGTTGAAACCGCCGCCATGGATGCCCTGATGGTGCGACTGTTCAACACCATCGACGAATCCAACATGGCCTGGGTGATTGCCGCCGACCAAGCGCTGCGCGGTGCTTTCGGAGCTGCATTGATTGATCTAGTGCCCTCCTACACCACATTGCTAGTCCATTACGACTGTCAGCAAATGAATCACACCGAGGCGCTCGGTCTGATCAACCAGGCGCTTTCCGGACTCGAACCTGCCGACACGCAGGCGGGTGAGCTACACGACATCCCCGTGTGGTACGACGAGAGCGTGGGGCCTGAGCTACCCCTGGTCGCCAAGCGGGCAGGCTTAAGCGTCGACGAACTCATTAAGCAGCACTGCAACCATGACTACTGTGTCTTCGCGCTGGGTTTCGCGCCAGGATACGGCTTTATGGGCTTAGTCGATGAAGCAATAGCGACGCCGCGCTTGAAAACACCACGCCGTAAAGTGGCAGCAGGCAGCGTGGGCATTGCCGATCGGCAAACCGCGATTTACCCGCTGCTCTCACCGGGGGGTTGGAACATTCTTGGCCGTACTAATGTGCCGCTCTTCGAATACGCCAAGCGCGGCGAACCGCTGTTCCGCCCTGGCGACAAGGTGCGCTTTAGAGCGATCTCCCGCGCGGAGTTTGAAGCCGACGGTGGGGATACCACCCCAATGGAGGAGCGCCCATGAGCCACGTCGCCATCAATGAAACACAAAATGGCATGGTCGTTAAACAAGCGGGGCCACTCGCACTGATTCAGGATGCCGGCCGGTTTGGCGTTGGCCATTTAGGGGTTACTCAAGGTGGTGCCGCCGACTGGATCTCGTTTCGCTGGGCCAACTGGCTACTTGGAAACGCCTTAAATAGCGCCGCGTTGGAAATTGTGATGGGCGGCGGTTTGAGTTTTGAAACCGAAAGCGAAGTGCGCCTGGCGCTGACCGGCGCCGATCTAGACGCCCAGTTGGATGGCAAACCACTCGCACCCAATACCAGCTTCAAGCTACTGCCCGGTCAACGCTTGGTATTTCGCCAACCGCGCCAGGGCCTGCGCGCCTATCTCGCTTTTCCAGGTGGGCTGAATGCACCGGAAGTGCTTGGCAGCCGAGCCTGTACCGCTCGCGAGCAACTGGGTGGCCTGCACGAAGATGGTAAACCGCTAAAAGTGGGCGACCGCTTGACTTGGAAAGGTGCCGCCCCAGCGGTGCGCCGTATCGAAGGACAAGGCCCGCAAATGCCAACGTCAGGCTGCCGGTTGCCCATCGTTCTGGGTTCGCAGATCGCCTCGTTTAGCGGACGCACGCTTTTCCAGGCGTTCAACCAGCCCTGGACAGTGGATAACCGTGCCGACCGCATGGGTGTAAGGCTCACAGGCCCCGCCCTGCATGGCTCGCTCACAGGCATCATTTCCGAAGGCATTCCTTTCGGAGCCGTACAAATACCACCGGACGGCCAGCCCATCGTACTGATGAATGATCGCCAAACCATTGGCGGCTACCCACGCCTTGGCGCCCTCACCCCCATCGCCTGCGCTACGCTGGCCCAGTGTTTGCCCGGCACCAAAGTGTGGCTGACGCCGGTCAGTGCCAGCCAGGCGCAAGATGATTATCGACAACAGCTAACGGTTTGGCGCTAAACCTGGAAAGTCTCAGTTAAAAGCCTTATGCCACCGCTTTTTTTTCCAGCTCTTCAGCGATGGCGGTAAAGAAAGCATCCGTGGTGGCTTGATGAGGTTTGGTCACAAGGCTAACGCCAACAAACAGCACACTAGCGACCACAATGCCCCATACACCGGCAGGCAGCCCCAGCAGCGAGTTGCCGGTGGCATACATCAACAGTACAAAGGCGCTGGTGCCCACCACACTGGCCAGTGCTCCGGCAGCGGTGCCTCGTTTCCAATAAAAGGCGCCAATAATAGCGGGTACCATGGCCACGAGCCCCGACGATGCAGCCACCGACAGCACCGCAATAAGATCAAGCTGTAGCTCGGCGAAGGCCAGCGCCATCAGTGCGATCACCGGCACCACGAACTTGCCTACTAACAGTTGGCGCTTTTCACTGACATTCGGTTTGACGTTGGCATAGACATCACGGGAAACCATGGACGCCAGCGTCAGCATGATCGAATCGATAGTAGAAACGGCGGCCGCCATGATGCCGATCATTACAATCACGCCTAACACTGGTGGAACAAACTCAGATGCTAGCAGCGTGGGCGTGGCTAAATCTGCACTTTCAAGACTTGGGAAAGCCGCTAAGGCAGAGAACCCCCACAGCACGGAAACGATGGTGTAGATAAAGCCAAACACTAGGAAACCAAGCAGCATTTGACGCATGGAACGCAGCGACGAGGGCATAAACAGGCGCTGGCTGACTTGAGGGTTAGAAAGGCTAAAGAAGAACCACGGAATAGTAAGCCCCAAGAAAGTGACAAAGCTAAACAAACCAGGCCCAGGTACCGTCAGTGACTGCGGGTGCTCCGTTGCCAGCGTATCGAACAGCGCGCCAAAGCCGCCCAGGCCTTGAATCACCAGAAAGGCCACGAGTGTGGAAGCCACGATCATCATGATGGCCTGGAGCGAATCGGTCCACATGACCGAACGAATCCCCGCGATGTAGGAGAAGAAGATAGCGATCACCGTGGCTAACACCACCCCGGTGGTAAAGGTAATGGCGCCATCTGTGATCCCTTGCAGCAGGTAACCAACACCAGCGAGCTGAACGGCCGAATAAGGAATCAAGAAGATACAGCTGGCGATTGAGACGGCCATAGCCACATGCTTGCTATTGTAACGGTGACCCAGCATTTCACTTGGGGTCACAAAACCAAATCTTTTGCCAACGGCCCAGAATTTAGGCCCGAAAACAGCCACCAGGGAAACACCGGCAAAGTAGATAATTTCGAAACCGAGCGCGCCAACGCCACCAGCATAGGTAAGACCTGCCAAGCCCACCATCATAAAGGCACTGTAAGTGGTGGCACTGTAACTTAGCGCGGAGACAAAGCCGTTCATTTGCCGGTTGCCTAAAAAGTAGCCCGACATGCTTTCTGAACCACCTTTCGCCGGGCTTTGGCGCGACAGAATAGCAATGCCTATAGCGACCAATAAGTAGATAGCGATGGACCACCAAATGAGCGATTCAGTCATCGCTATTTTCCTTAAAATCTTTAGTGATAAACACGTTCAGAGCAATGATGACTAACCCGGCAACTGACCAAAACAAAAAGCTGCCGTACCATCGCGACACATCGCTTAACAGCGTGTAAGGCACTAAATAGCTTAGCAAGACAACGGCCCATACTAGCCATATCCATTTACTGCGTTTCATAGTCCATCTCGTTTTGTTACATCAGGGTGGAAAGTGCGCGCTACTGTAGTAAAGCTGACATGCTACCGATGCCTAGGCAATCCTTCACATGCACACGGCTCAACCATATTGCTTGGCGATGCAGAAATGCCCTGTGCTCCCGCGATTGCTAGGGTTTGTACGAAAAGTCGGCGAGCGAAGCCTAGACAAGGCAAAAATCAACGAAAAAACGGAGTTTACGGGTAGTAAATGAGTATTTTGAGATGATTTTTAACGCCGTATTGGCGAGCGCAGACAGTTTTCGTACAAAACCTAACGCGCTTTTCAATGCTACCGGGGTACGGTTCAGCAAGCCCCTTTTTACCCCAGAGACCGTTCGCGAGACACTTGAAGCCTCCCTCAATCACCCCATGGAGGCAATCGGTTAATGCACCACCTTGATCTGCAGGTTATAGAACGCGCTTTGAAATGGGCCAATCAGGGGCTGACCGTTTGGCTCTGTACGGTTTTGAAAACCTTCGGCTCATCCCCCAGAGAACCGGGCGCCATGCTGGTCGCTTGTTCGACGGGCGACTACCTGGGATCACTATCAGGCGGCTGTGTGGAAGAAGATTTTATCGCCCGACTGCAAAGAGGTGAGTTTGACCAACTCGCCCAACGGATAATGTATGGCGACGACAGCTCAACCACTGTCCACTTGCCCTGCGGAGGCAGTCTGGAGGTGCTCGTTGAACAACTGGCCCCCTCTGCCGACAACCTCGTTCACCTTGAAGTGATGCATGCCACCTTGCTGGGCCGACAGCCGCTCACTCGCTGGATCTCGTTGTCCGATTGGCGCAAGCGCTTCAACCCATCCACATTGTCAGAACCTGCCATTACTTTTGATGCCACCAGCGTCAATGTACGCATTGGCCCAGCGCGACGGCTGATCATTGCCGGCATCTCTTCGGTCGCTTCGCCCTGCGCCCTGTTTGCCCAATCGCTCGGTTTTGAAGTCATTGTCTGCGACCCCAACGATGATGCCCGCAAAAATTTCGACGTGCCTGGCGTGGAAGTGCAAGCGGTACTGCCTTCCGTTTTTATCGCCTCGGGCGGCTGCCATGCCAATACGGCAGTGGTCGCGTTGACCCATGATCCGCGTATTGATGACCTGGCGATGATCGAGGCCGTCCGCACGGAGGCGTTTTACATTGGCGTGATGGGGTCTCAGCCAACGTCGCAACAGCGTGCAGAGCGGCTATTACGCTCCAGTGGCCTGAAAGACACTCAGCTGGCAAGGATTACCATGCCGATTGGTCTCAATTTAGGCAGCAAAACACCGTCCGAGATTGCATTAGCAGTAATGGCCGATATTGTGCGTCATTATCGTGGAAAAACCGACATGAGCTGTAGCTATATAAAGTCATTAGCGATACAGCAGGCAAGCTAGGCCGCTTTAGTTATTTTTAAACTATAATTTTTACTGTCTATTTTTAAGTAAAAATAGCGATTAAATTAAAAAAGAGGTGACAAAAAATATTTTAGATTTAAGTTTAAATATTAGCAGCCGTTAATAATTAACGGTAGTAAGAGCACTTCCAGGGAACCATAAAACAGCCAGAGTACGGCACTGCCTTATCGACAGTACCCTGCTACTGGCCAACACATCGAGGCAACAAATGAAAAAAATTTCTCGTCTCTCACTGACGCAGAAACTGCTGGCTGCTGTCGCCATTCCGCTGTTAGCGGTGGCTGTCATTCTGGGTATTGTCGTCAATCAACAGCTCAATAATGCTATTCCATCGTTAATCGATAATGCAGGGACTCGGCAAGTAGAAGCACGAGCCGATGAAATTAGCCGTTGGATTACAGGATACCGCAATTGGATAGCCGTACTTGCTAAGGATGAACGTTTGGTAGAAGACGTGCCAATTGCCTCTCATCGCGAGTGGCTTGAAAAACGCTACCCTCCAGGGGGCACCATTGAGTCACTTTTCTTCTCTGATGCTTCCGGGGCAACATTGACCCACGCAGGCGTCAACCTAGAGATAGCCGAACGCCCCTACTTTCAGACCCTAGTGACCGAGGGCAGCCAAGACAGCCTTCTCAGTGATCCTGTTATCTCCATGATTAGTGGTTTGCCAACGGCTATTGTCGCCGACACCGTGTTTGATGAACGCGGTAATAGGGCGGGGTTGCTAGGCATGACGGTCTCCATGGCTGCCGTTTCTGACATTACTTCCGATATCAATGTTGGCGAAGGAAGCTATGGCTGGCTCATCGACAGCCAGGGGCAAGTCATTGCCCACCCGAATGAAGAGTATCGGATGTCACTCAATTACACCGATGCCGATCAGCAGGGCTACCAAGGCCTGGATGCATTGAGCCAACAAATACTCAATGGTACGGCCGGCTCAGGTGAAATTACTATGCCCAGCGGCGAACAGACAGTTCTCATGTGGAGCCCGGTGGAAGGCACCTCTTGGGTGGTGGGTGTCACCGTACCCATCACAGCCTTTACGACCGTTACCAACAGCCTGCTACAGTCGCTACTGCTGGCAGGCGGACTGCTGCTGGTATTGCTATTGGTGGTGGTTGCCTATGCGGCACGTCGCTCTCTCGCTCCTATCAAGCATACGGCAGCAGCCATGGCAGACATCGCCCAAGGTAAAGGCGACCTAACGCGCAGATTAGAAGCCAAAACAAACGATGAAATTGGCGACCTCGCCCATGGCTTTAATGCGTTTGTGGAACGCATGCAATTAACGCTTCAGGAAGTACGCCAAAACGCGCGCACGGTATTATCAGATGCCAGCGATATGGCGGATGGTACCCAGGAACTCTCGTCGCGCACCGAGCAAGCGGCCGCTAACCTCCAGGAAACGTCCGCCTCAATGGAGCAAATCCACTCCACTGTAGCGCACACTTCCCAGGCTTCAGAACAAGCCAATAGCCTTGCGCTAGAGGCTGCCAATGCCTCCGAACGTGGTACAGAGTCCATGAACCAGATGGAAGCCAAGATGGCAGCCATCAGTGATTCGGCCAACAAGATCAGCGATATCATTGGCTTGATTGACTCGATTGCGTTCCAGACCAACATATTGGCACTCAACGCCTCGGTGGAAGCGGCCCGTGCTGGCGAACAGGGTCGCGGTTTTGCCGTGGTCGCCAGCGAAGTACGCACTCTCGCCAGTCGCTCGGCTTCTGCTGCTCACGATATTCGTGCGTTGATCGATATGTCCGTTAGCCACTCAAAAGAAGGCGGCGACATCGTCAAGGCAGCGGCTGAGCGCATGCAGGAGATTCGTCATAGCGTCACTCAGGTATCCGATGTGATTGCTGAAATTGCCGCAGGCGCACGAGAGCAGACGACCGGTATCCAGCAGGTCAACACCGCCGTGGCAGAGATGGATATGATGACCCAGCAGAATGCCGCCATGGTCAGCCAAAGCGCGAACCTTGCCGCTTCCATGCGCGACAACGCCCGCGGCCTTGATCGGTTGATGAGCGAGTTTGTGCTCCATGAAGGGGGCTCCCCCTCCGCGTTGCCCTATACCGCCACCCACAAAGAGCGAGCAGTAACCCGCTCTACCGGTACATCATCGGCACCGGCACGCAGCAATCAACCACCCGCCACCCAGCCAAGGCAGGAAGCGCCAGAGTGGGAAGAGTTCTAACCTCGCTCACCCGCAACGCAAAAGGCACCCGCTTTGAACTGACCCCATAAACTTGGACAGTGAAAAGCTAAGCGGTTAAGGCCTGATTTCGGTACTGCACCGGACTCAGGCCTTTTAGCTTGGTCTTGATACGCTCGTGGTTGTAGTAATGGATA
>NZ_JBANSN010000042.1:0-23245 GCF_037070215.1 Vreelandella arctica
ATGAAGTACGCATGGCTGCCGTTGAGTGCTTACCTTTCGTTTGATCACCTCTGTGAAGAGGTACACCGGCTATTGGGTAGCTATGAAGCTGATCACGCGATTAATTTTGAATAAGCACTTAGATAGCGTCGATGCGCCAGAATCTAACTGGCTGTAAGCGTTACAGCAAAACGCCCTAATAAAACTACACAATAAAACGCCTCGCGGAGACGAGGCGTATGAATAGTGTTAACTACTTATCCCTTTAGCCTAAGTAGGCCTTGATCGCGTCAAAGGCCGCGCGCTGTTGCCGTGCGCGGTGTGCCCATACTTCCATAATATCGGCATCCCTTGTCTGTCCTTGATTCACTGAGTGTTGCATAGCGTCCACTCCTTTTCAGAGGTTAAGTGAAAGGCCTTATTTATAGCCTTTTTTGTACACAAATTAATTTATGCGAAGCAGCATTTTAGTTCTGGGTAGAATAATAAGGGCTTTTTCGAGCTTCGGGTAGTCCAAATGATGTAGGTAATTTGCCATTTTGTGTAAGCATATGCTTACAATTAGCCTACTAATACCTCTATCCATTTGAATGAAAAAGTTTTTCATAGTCATAAAAAAGCCGGGAATGACCCCCGGCTTCGGTGATTATCTTTTAGTCTTAAAGAGTCAAAAGCACCTGAATTAACCTAAATAGGCTTTCAGCGCCTCGGCTGCGGCACGATGCCACTGGGCATTCAAGCCCCAAAACTCCAGAACTTCATTGTCGCGTGCAGGGGAGGGTATGAGAAACGTCATAATATGGTCCTCCTAATGGGACTACATATGAAGTATAGCCTCTTTATGCTGCGATGCAGCATAAAAGGTTGTTATAAAAACCTCTAGGTAAAGGGGAACAGGCTTAAAATAAAATATGTTATTGTTAATAAAAGACTAAAAATAACGATAGTATCTTCTAATGACTTATCTCTCTTCCGCCTCGGTTGTACACCATGACAGCATGATAGATGCCCCAGAGGGGCGACTATTTACACGTGTCTGGCAACCAGCCAGTGCCGCGTCCCTTGAACAAAGCCCTATCGTACTGCTGCACGACTCACTAGGTTGCGTTGAGCTATGGCGTAGCTTTCCTGCGGCGCTGTGTTCAGCCACCCAGCGCACCGTAGTCGCCTATGATCGCCTTGGTTTCGGCCGGTCTGATGCCCGCCACGACACGTTGCCATTGAGTTTTATCGATGATGAACCGGCTCAAGGTTTCTCTGTCCTTCGTGATGTATTGGGTATTAAGCGCTTTATTGCCATTGGGCATAGCGTAGGCGGCTGTATGGCTGTTCACTGCGCGGGGGCATATGCCGATGAGTGCGATGGTTTGATTACCATCTCTGCCCAGGCGTTTAACGAAGCACGAACGCGAAACGGTATTGTGGAAGCCAAAGGGGTATTTCAGGCGCCAGAACAGCTTGCCAAGCTGGAAAAATATCATGGTGATAAAGCCCGTTGGGTACTCAATGCCTGGACAGAAACCTGGTTAAATCCAGCGTTTGAAAACTGGTCATTAACGTCAGCATTGGCGCAGGTGACGTGTCCCAGCTTAGTTATTCATGGTGAGAAAGATGAGTATGGCTCGCACCGTCAGCCGGAGCGTATGGTTCGCTATATCAAAGGCCCTGCACACGGCGAAATGCTGGCCAATATTCACCATGTCCCTCATCGTGAATGTGAAGCCGATGTAGTGAGTTTGGTCCACCAGTTTGTTGAACGCTAGCTATAGTGATGAAAGCCACAAGGAGCCTTATGCGCCTGCGTATTTTGTCTGATCTACACTTGGAGTTTTTCGACGGCAGCCGTGAATTGCCAGAAGTGGACGCCGACGTGGTGATTCTAGCTGGCGATATCCATCGCAAGAGCGAAGGGCTTGCCTGGGCGCGTCACCGATTCCCGGACAGGCCCATTATTTATGTACCTGGCAACCATGAGTTCTACGGAACATGCATGCCGCAGCTGCGTGAAGAGTTGGCGCGCGAAGCCGAACGCCTCAATATCGAGCTTTTGGATAATCGCGCGGTAACCCTCGACGGCGTGCGCTTTTACGGCACAACACTGTGGACGGACTTCGCGCTCTATGCCAATGACCCGACCCAAAACCCTGCCCATACCGAGTCAAAAGCACTGCGTTATATGCCCGATTTTAAGATTGTCCAATCATCGCCAGGCGTGACCTTGACGCCTCAAATGAGTCAGGAATTGCATAGCGAGGCGCTTGGCTGGCTAGAAAATGCTCTTGCTCAGCCGTTTAACGGGCCAAAAGTGGTCATTAGCCACCACGCGCCGCTGCACGACTGTATTCCCGGTCAATATTTGGGCGACGCTCTTTCCCCGGCGTTTGCCTCAAACTTGCCTCAGCTAATGGGCAAAATGGACATATGGGTGCATGGGCATGTTCATGAACCAGTAGATATTTTGCGTAACGGTACGCGCGTTATCGCCAACCCCGGTGGTTATCCCTATGAGTTCACGCCTGAGTTGTTTAAGTCAGATTATGTGATTGACGTATGAAAAATTATTTATTTCATTGGGTTGTGCTTATCTGATGGCTATTTTGGCACCCAGAAAAGCTGCTAAGTACCTATAAAAAAGTAATCCGGTAGTCGCTGCCGTAACATGAAGATCGTCAGCGGCTTGAAGAAGCGCAGCACGCTGCGTTGAACACGCTAAGCGGCCTGCGGGCCGCTTTTTTATGCGCGTTTTTTGGGACTGGTACAAAAACTGGCTAGAATCGGGGGGGGTGGCGTCGTGTTTTCGGCTGCCATTTCAACACCTCGGGCTAGGGTACTTCCTGGATTTTCTGGGAACCCGGGTGTGAACAAACGCTAACTGGAGAGCATTCCCATGGAGACCCTCGAATTACTCATTGCCCCGCTGCGCGATGGTCTCTATACCATCATGATGCCTGTCAGTAACTTTATCTGGAGCTACATTCTTGTCTATCTACTGTTAGGCGCTGGCCTGCTGTTTACCATCATGACCCGAGGTATGCAGTTTCGTCTGTTCAGGCACATGGCGTATGTGACGTTTTCTGCCCGCGGGGCTGGGGATGGTATCAGTGGCTTTCAGGCCTTTGCGACGTCGATGGCAGCGCGAGTCGGAACCGGCAATCTAGCTGGTGTGGCTCTGGCGCTCTGGATTGGCGGGCCGGGGGCGATTTTCTGGATGTGGGTGACCGCGCTGCTGGGTTTTGCCACCGCGTTTATCGAGTCGACCTTGGCCCAGGTCTATAAGCATCGTAACGAGGATGGCGTATTCCGTGGTGGGCCAGCTTACTATATTGAACGCTGCCTGGGCTGGCGCTGGTTAGGCGCGCTGTTCGCGGTGTTTCTGATTATTGCGTATGGCTTAGCGTTTAATGCAGCGCAATCCAATACCATCGCGCAAGGGATGAACGGAGCCTTTGGCATTCCCAATTGGCTGACTGGCGTAGTGATTGCCATCTTGGCAGGCTTTGTCATTTATGGTGGCCTCAAGTCGGTAGCGCGTACGGCTGAGAAAATTGTGCCAGCGATGGCGATTGCTTATCTGCTCGTGGCGCTTTGGATACTGGTCACCAACCTTTCTGCCGTGCCCGACATGCTCTCGCTGATTGTGATGAGTGCTTTTGGGCTTGGCCCAGCGGTGGGTGGCGCGGCTGGCTATGCGATCAAAGCGGCAATGGAAAACGGCGTCAAGCGTGGCCTGTTCTCCAATGAAGCGGGCATGGGTTCCACCCCGAATGCGGCGGCCCAGGCGTCCGTCAAACACCCGGCGGCCCAGGGTTTAGTGCAATCTTTCGGCGTGTTCGTCGATACCATCGTGATTTGTAGCTGCACGGCGGTTGTGATTCTGCTTTCTGGTGTTTATGAGCGGCTGATGTCGGAGTCGCCGGGCGATAGTATTGAAGGTATTCAACTAACCCAGGATGCCATGGTGGATCATCTAGGCGGGTTTGGTGAGATATTCATTGCGCTGGCGATTCTGTTTTTTGCCTTTACCTCAATCTTGGCCAACTTCTCGTTCTCGGCGGTGAATATCGAATTCCTGTTCCGCCGTCACGCCGCAAAAGCGGTGAGCGTGTTCAAGGTGATTGTGATCGTCATGGTGCTGCTCGGGTCGGTGGCTGAACTGAGTGTCGTCTGGGACTTTGCCGATCTGGCGATGGGGCTGATGGCGACTACTAACCTGTTTGCGATACTAATCATGGGGCCAATCGCCGTAGCCGTGCTGAAAGACTATGAGCGCCAGCGCCGTGAAGGTATTAAAGAACCACTATTTGACCCTGCCATACTGAAACGCCCAGAGCTTGTGGATGCCGATGTATGGCCAGTGAAAGAGGTCAAGGAAGGGTAGTTTCAACGGACTGTATCAATAAACGCTTTCGCCCTGGGATCCTGCATATAGGCAACGTTTAGCCGGAGCCAGGGGGTTGGTTGATGATCCGCAAAGAATAGATGTCCTGGTGACAGCATTACCTCGCACCGGTCAGCCAGCTCAGACAGCGCCTCTGGCGTAATGGCGGCCGGTGGCTTGGCCCACACAAACATCCCCCCTGTCGGTTCGGTATAAACCTCCCAGTTTGCCTTTTTGAGAATACCTAGCGCCAACGCCATTTGATTGGCGAGCTTGGTGCGCAGCCGCTCGGTTAGCTTTCGATAACTGCCGTTCTGCAGCATGGTAGTGACCACTTGCTCCGCAAAGCGCGACGCAGAAATACTGGTCAGCATCTTAATATCGACCAAGCGCTGCACCAGAGAGGGGGATGAGGCGATAAAGCCTACCCGCAGCGAAGAGGAGAGGCTTTTTGAAAAGCTGCCAAGATAGAGCACCCGATTCAAACCGTCTAAGGCCGCTAGGCGAGTCGTCGGTGCGTGCTGAAAATCCGCGTAGATATCGTCCTCCATAATCTGAAAATCGTGCTGCTCGGCGAGCTGCAACACCCGGTGAGCCACCGCTGGGGTGAGGGTGCTGCCGGTGGGGTTATGAAACACGCTGTTAATATAAAAAAGCTTGGGTTGGTACTGCGCCAGTAACGCCTCCAGGCGCTCGATATCTGGCCCATCTGCCAATCGCGGTACGCCAATCACGCGGATGCGCTGCAAGTGCAGCAGGCCGAACAAGTTGTAATAACCCGGTGATTCCACGAACACCACATCGCCCGGGTCAAGCAGCATCCTTACCAATAGATCCAGCGAGTGGCTGCCACCGCCGGTCATCACAATCTGCTCGGCATTAGCGGTAATCGATAGGGGCCGCAGGCGTTCCTGGATCAAGCCGCGCAATTCCTCTGGCCCCTGGGGCGTGCTGTACTCGAAAATTCCCGAGCGGCTTTTACGCGCGACTTGGCGAATGGCATGGGTCAGGTCGTCGCCCTCGCGCCAATCACTGGGCAGCCAGCCGCAGCCCAGCTTGAGCGTGTGCTCGTTGGCACTGAAAAGCCCCCACAGGCCATTGGTGACCTCTTCCAATCTGCTCGTAGCTGCTGGTTGCGATACCAGTGCTGCTGCGCTATCCGCCACATAAAAACCTGACCCAGGCCGTGAGCGCACCAAACCGGCAGCCACCAAGCGCTCGTAGGCGTCAATCACCGCGTTACGGCTAATGTGATGGGTCGCGGCTAAGCGGCGAATAGAGGGTAAACGGCGGCCACCACCGGCACCGTGCGCTGCAATCCAGGTGCGAATACCGGCTTCAATCTGCTGTGCAATGGGCGTGGGGGCGTCGCGGTTAACCTTAAGCTTCATAGCTGACCCTGTGGCTCACAACTGTTCTCGGAAAGGGCGGAACAGTGTCTTGAAAGTGGTGGTTAAGTGTACCTTACCGGTGATCGGCAAGCGTGGGAGCTTAGTGGTACAAATACTGGCTTATTTAGGATAACGCTATGAATCGCGCTTTAAATCGAACCATCGCCCAACATAGCGCTGTTGGCCTGGCCTTTGCGCTGTGCATGATTACCACGGCAGTTAATTTACAGGCGCCGCTCTACGATGCACTGGCGGCGCGCGACGGCTTGGGGGTAGGGGCAACCACGCTCGCCTTTGCTTGCTATGTGGCGGGTGTCTTGCCGGTACTGCTGGGCTTAAATGGCTTGGCAGATCGGGTGGGGCGCAAGCCAATGATCATTGCTGCACTACTGTTAAGCCTGATGGCGACGGCGATGATCTTGATAGCTCCCAACCTGGTGGCACTAGGGGTTGCCCGCTTCCTGTTGGGTATTAGCATGGGATTAACGTCGGCAGTGGCGCCTGCGTATATGCAACTGCTCGTGGATGGGGATGATAATCGCCTCGCCACCAATTACGTGACGGCCAGCACCTCGCTTGGGTTTGGCCTGGGAGCAGCGGTCACCAGCCTGTTTCTCTTTCATACCCCCAGTGTGTCGCCGCCCAGCCTATGGATTTACCTGGTCGCCGCGGCGCTGGCGCTAGTGGCGGTCACCACACTGGAGGATAGCCCGCCGAGTGACACTAAGCGCTCGCTGCTGCGTCTGCCCAGCTATCCTCGGGGCGCTTTTGCCTTTGGATTGGCTATTTTGCTGGCCTGGGCGACGGTGGGGTTAGTGATTGCGATACTCCCTTCTGCCCTGCAGCGACACGGTTTATCCGCCTGGAGCGGCTTCGCCACGTTCGGTATTTGCAGCTGCGGCGTGCTGTTTCAGCCTTGGGCAAGAAGGTTCACACCACGAAGCGCGACGCGACTGGGGCTGGTGATTTTGCCGATGGCCTATGCGCTAATCGCCTGGGGAGCCGTTCAAGGCTACCTGGCAGCGGTGCTGCTGGGCACGGTGGCTGCCAGCAGCGCTTGCTATGGGTTTATCTACCTGGGTGGGTTGAGTGGTGTGTTGGCAGCGGCCGATGCGTCCGCGCCTCAGGCCAGCGCAGGCTATTTTTTGATGGCGTATGTTGGCTTCAGCCTCCCGGTGATCACGACCGGAGTGCTCATTGATGCAGTGGGGCATACCCTGGCGCTAACGCTGTTTGGTTTTGCGCTATTGGGCGGTGTGATTACAGCGTTCGCCTTGCTGCGCAGAGCGCTCACGTGATCGACGGTCATTCAAGCTAACCTTTTTTGACCAGCAGCCCGCAAGAGGGCGCGGCCCAGCGGGTGTTGGCGGTAAACACCACATCACACACCACCAGCGAATAGTAATGGCGCACTTCTTCATCGACCCGTGCGCGCAGCGCATCTTGATGAACGATGGTTAGATCGGGTTCCTCTGGCAATACCACATGCACCATCACATACAGCAGGCGGCCAGGGCGAACCATGCGCACGCGTACCTCTTGCGTGTCAGTGCCCGCCAGGGCATTCGCAACGGCGCGGCGGACGGGGGCTGCGATGGCCTCTTCCGGGGTCTTGTTAAGCAGTTCCTGCAGCGCTTGGGAAGCCATGCGCACCGGTACGCCCAAACACAGCACCACCACCGCAATCACCAATACCGCATCCACGTAGGGCAAAATGGCCTGCCAGCCCAGGTGTTCAAACAGCATCACCAGACAAAACGCCGCGAGTACGGCGGCAGAAATGACGCTGTTGACTAGCCAGTTGAGTTTGTCTGCCGCCACCAGAGGGCTACTGACATGGCGCTGACTGCGGTGCATCACCCAGGCGGTAAGCGAGCAGGCCGCAGTGGCAAAAAGAGCGTAGATAACGGCAAGCCCAGCGGCAATGTCACGACCGCCTGTTAGTAGCGCAGCGACAGCATCCACCAGTGCAAAAATGGATACACCTAAAATCAGCAGCCCTTTGCAAAGATTGACCAGCGACTCGAAGTAGCTATAGCCAAAAGGGTAGGATTCGCTATCCGGGCGGCTGGCAAGCTTGCTGACTTTAATGGTTACGAGGGCAACGCTGAAATAGATCAGATTAAATAGCCCATCCAGTAAGATCGCTTGAGAGTTAGAGGCCAGCGTGGCCACGATGCCTGCACAGCCAATGAGCAGCGCCATAAAAGCGGAGAAGGCCAAGGTACTCGATTCTGTCTTCACGAACGTTTCTGCTCCAGTGTGCACACCGTATAAATAGCCGCTAAGCATAGCAATTTTGTTAGCGACTTATCGACGGCGCCGTGCCGATGTCTTTCGCCCTGTTTCTGACCAGACTGCTCAAGCCTTCTTTTGGACAGCACCGCCAGTTCTACTAACCTTAGAGCACGTTTATTTGATTCACGTTAAGCCAAACAGGAGGGTGAGACGATGCCAATGCTGAGCGTAGGAACGGAGCAGGGCACGCCGGTAGAGCTTTATTACGAAGTACGTGGGGCAGGTAAGTCCGTGGTACTCATTCATGGCTGGCCACTCAGTGGCCGTTCATGGGAAAAACAGGTGCCAGCGCTCGTTGAGGCGGGCTATAAAGTCGTGACCTATGACCGCCGGGGATTTGGCTGGTCGACGCAGGCCGATGGCGGCTACGACTACGATACGCTCGCATCAGACCTTAAAAAGCTGATCGACACGCTGGATCTACACGATGCCACTCTAGTGGGCTTTTCCATGGGCGGCGGCGAAGTGGCCCGCTACCTCTCAAGCTACGGCACTGGCCGGGTGAGTAAAGCCGTGTTTGCCGCTGCTGTGCCGCCTTACCTATATAAAGCTGACGACAACCCCGAAGGTGGCCTGGACGATGCGACGATCAATCAGTTCCTGGAGGGAGTAAAGGGCGACCGTATCGCCTTCCTGGAAGAGTTTACCAAGAACTTCTTTGCTGCCGGTGAGCGCAGCGATTTAATCAGTGAACCAAATCGTCAGTATCATCGTGATATTGCCGCCTTTGCATCACCCCAAGCGACCTACGACTGCATCAAAGCCTTCAGCTACACCGATTTCCGCAAAGACTTGCCTAAGATCGATATTCCCACGCTAGTGCTGCACGGTGATGCAGACGGCATCGTGCCCTTTGAGGTCAGCGGCAAGCGGGCCCAGGAGCTACTGCCCAACGCGAAGACGGAAGTGATCAAGGGTGGCCCGCATGGCCTGAATGCCACGCACCCAGATGCGTTTAATCAGGCGCTGATTCAGTTTATGAATGATTAGGGGTTGGATGAATAAGCATCTGGATGAATAACGTTTGAGAGAGTTACCGCCTGCTAACGACAACGCCGCCCTGAAGGCGGCGTTGTCGTTTTATCGGGCTAAATAACCCCTTTACCCCTCAACCCACACCTCATCACCTTTAAATTCGATCTTCCAGGTGCGCAGTTTGACGCTTTCATCCTCCAGACACTGGCCATCTTCAAGACGGAAGTGTTGCTTGTAGATAGGCGAGGCGACTACTGGGGCGCCTTTAAGGTCGCCGACAATGCCTCGGGCGATTACGTTGGCGTTCGAGAAGGGGTCATGATGATCGAGAGCATAGAGTTCATCGCTCTGCCCTCGCAGCCCGGGCAAGTAGAAAATAGCGACCTGAGCGGGGCCGTCGGCGGTTTCCAGCCAGGCGGCGACGCCGGAGAACGCGACTAGGTCGGCTTTGGTGCAGGCTTTTTGCCATGCCTTACTATTTTGAACATCCGCCATATCCATCTCTTTTTTCAGTGCCGTTGCGGTCATGGGTTGCCTCTTCTATAGCTATTCAAAAGCGTCAGTGAGAAGTAGTCTGGGCAGGCCGTGGCTGGCCGCGCTCGGAGGTCATAATGATTGACGGATCCGGACGGTCGTCGTTGACGAAGCTGCGGAAGCGCTTGAGTTTTTCCGGGTCGCTAATGGCGTCTGCCCATTCGCATTGATAGGTGTCCACCACGGTTTGCATCTGACGCTCCAGCTCGTCGTTGATACCCAGGCTATCTTCCAGAATCACCTCTTTGAGGTACTCCAGGCCGCCGTCGAGATTTTCACGCCATACTGAGGTGCGCTGCAGCCGGTCAGCGGTGCGCACGTAGAACATCAGGAAGCGGTCAATGGTGCGGTAGAGCTGCTCGTCGTCCAGGTCAGTGGCGAACAGTTCGGCGTGGCGCGGGCGCATGCCGCCGTTACCGCAAACGTAGAGGTTCCAGCCGTTTTCGGTAGCGATAATGCCAATATCTTTGCTCTGGGCCTCGGCGCACTCGCGGGTGCAGCCGGAAACACCGAACTTGATCTTGTGAGGGGAGCGCAGGCCTTTGTATCGGTTCTCCAGCTGGATCGCCATGCCAACGCTATCCTGCACGCCGTAGCGGCACCAAGTGCTACCCACACAAGATTTCACCGTGCGCAACGATTTACCATAGGCGTGACCGGTCTCGAAGCCTGCCGCAATCAGCTCGCTCCAGATATCCGGCAGGTCTTCCAGCCGCGCGCCGAACAAGTCGATACGCTGGCCGCCGGTCACCTTGGAGTAGAGGCTATATTTGTTGGCCACTTCGCCCAGGGCGATCAGTTTATCGGGCGTAATCTCACCACCAGCCACACGCGGCACCACCGAGTAGGTGCCGTTTTTCTGCATGTTGGCCATGAAGGTGTCGTTGGTATCCTGCAACGGGATATGCGCCGCATCGGTGATCGGCTCGTTAAAGCAGGAGGCCAGAATAGACGCTACGGCGGGTTTGCAGATATCGCAGCCCAGGCGGTGAGTGTCGGCGTTGCCGTGTTTTTCAATCAAGTCGGTGAAGGTTTTAATGCCCTCGACACGAACGATATCGTAAAGCCCCTGGCGGGTATGGGCGAAGTGCTCGCAAATCGATTTATCGACTTCCACGCCTCGGGCTTCCAGCTCGTGATCTACCACGCTTTTGAGCAGCGCGGTGCAGCCGCCGCAGCCGGTGCTGGCCTTGGTGGCGCCTTTGACGCCACCAAGGTCTACCGCGCCGTCGTCAATCGTGGCGCAAATATCGCCCTTGGTGACGTTGTGGCAAGAGCAGATGGTGGCGGTTTCCGGCAGCGCACCGGGGCCGAGTGTGGGCGCGGCGCCGCTGCTTTGCGGAAGAATCAGCGAGGCGGGTTCATCGGGCAGCTCAATACCATTGGAATAGTACTGCAGCAGCGTGTCGTAAACGCCGTTGTCGCCGACCAGCATGGCGCCCAGTAGTTTTTTACCATCGCTGGAGACTACCAGCTTGCGGTACTCCTGCTTGATGGGATCCAAGTAGCGAAACATTCGCGCACCGGGGTTCTGGTTGCCGTGGGCATCGCCAATCGAGCCTACATCCACGCCCAGTAGCTTGAGCTTGGTGCTCATATCCGCGCCACCGAAGTGGATGTCGCCCTCGGTTAGCGTGGAGAGCGCCGTTTTGGCCATCTGGTAGCCCGGTGCTACCAGGCCAAAAATGCTCTGGTTCCATAGTGCGACTTCGCCAATCGCGAGAATAGCCGGGTCGTTGGTCAGGCACTGATTATCCACCACGATGCCACCGCGCTCACCAATCTCCAGGCCGCAGTCGCGGGCTAGCTGGTCGCGGGGGCGGATGCCGGCCGAGAACACAATCAGGTCGGTTTCCAACACCTTGTCGTCCTGGAAGACCATGCGGTGACGGCTCGCCTCGCCATCTTCTATACGCTGGGTGGCGCGCTCGGTGAGTACTTGTACGCCCAGCGCTTCGATTTTTTCGCGCAGCAGCTCGCCGCCTTCACTATCCACCTGCATGGGCATTAGGCGTGACGCGAACTCCACCACGGCGGTATCCAGGTTTAGGCCGCGCAGCGCATTAGCCGCTTCCAAACCGAGCAGGCCGCCGCCCACCACTACGCCGGTAGTCGCGTTTTCGGCGGCGGCTTGGATGGCGTCTAAATCGTCCAGGGTGCGGTACACTAAGCAGCCATCGCGGTCATTACCAGGAATCGGCGGCACAAAGGGAAAGGAGCCGGTGGCCAGCACCAGGCGGTTATACGGGTAACGGCCTTGGTCGGTGACCACTTCCTGCGCGTTGCGGTCGATTTCGATTACGGCCTCGCCAGAGCGCAGCTCCACGCCGCTTACGTCGTAGTAATCCGCTTCGCAAAGCGCCAGGGAGTCGGCATCACGGCCGCTGAAGTATTCAGATAGATGTACCCGATCGTAGGCGCGGTGGCGCTCTTCGCCAAACACGGTGACCTGATAGCGCTCAAGGGCGCCGTTATCGACGAGCTGCTCGACCAAGTGATGGCCGACCATGCCGTTGCCGATAATGATGAGCTGTTCAGGAGTAGTCATGTTCTGAGTAACGTCGTTAGTAACATTATTAGTAACCATCGTTATGCCGCCTCTGAAGTAGGAAGATGAGAAGTGCCAGAATCGCCTTGGGCTGCCTGTAGGGCGCTAACGTCGGCGGCGCCAAAGAGCAGTGCCTGACGGCAGTTATTCAGGTTGCTACCTGCTAGCGCTTGCTCGAAGTACCAAGGGCCTTGGCTGGTGTCGCCGTAAAGCACCGCGCCCTCTATTTGACCGTCACGCAACAGCAGGCGGCGGTAGTCGCCGCGCTCAATATCGTGGTAGCTCAGCACTTCGTGCTCGGCGCTGGCCTCGGTGGGGCCAAAGGCGTAGAGCGCCACGCCGCTGATTTTAAGTTTGGTGGCGCTGGGGACATCCGTGTAGCCAAGGGTAGGCGTGCCACCTAGCCGGGCGGCGAGTACTTCCACCTGACGCCAGATCGGTTCCACCAAGCCATAAGTAGTGCCATCAAATTGGCAGCACTCGCCCAGCGCTGAGATCGCCGGGTCGCTGGTGGTGAGAAATTCATCCACCACGATAGCGCGCTCGGTGGTTAGGCCCGCTTGGTGGCCAAGGGCTGCGTTAGGCGTAATGCCCGCCGCGATAATGACGCTCGTGGCAGCCAGTTGGCGGCCATCATCAAGATGAATCTTGCTGACCTGTCCTTGGGCGTCGCCTTCTAGACGTGCTAACTGGGCGCTGGTAACAATCTTCAAGCCGCGCTGGGCCAGTTCGTTTTCAAGCAGATGTGAGGCGGTCGTATCCAGCTGGCGGTTCATTAGCCGTTCGCTGCGCTGGAGCACGCTGACGCTGATATCGTTGCCGCGCTTACGCAGCCCTTCGGCAGCTTCCAGGCCTAGCAGACCGCCGCCAATCACCACTGCCTCGCCTCCACGTTGAGCGATGTCGGTCAGCGCATCAGCATCTTGCAAGTCACGAAAGCCGTGCACGCCCGCCAGCTCAATACCGGGAACATCGGGCATCGCTGGGCGCGAGCCGGTAGCAAGCACTAGGTGGTCATAAGGCAGCGTGCGGCCGGTGTTGGTGACCACGGTTTGGCGGTCGCGATGAAGGGCGTCGACCTTTTCGCCAAGAATCAGCGTGACACCCTGGTCCTCGTACCACTGAGCATCGCGCAGAGTGAGTGCATCCTGATTCATCTCGCCAGCCAGCAGTGGCGAGAGCAGAATACGGTTATATGCAGGAGTTGGCTCGGCGCCAATCACCGTGATGTGTTGAGGGCGCGTGGGTAGTTTTACCAACGCCTCAATCAGGCGGTGGCTGGCCATACCGTTGCCAATAATCACCAGATGGTCATTGAGATGGTCATTGTGTGAGCACCGGGAAGTGGTTTCCATGGGTGGCTCCTCTGTGTCTTTGCGGCTTCTTGAGCACCAAACAAAAAACGCCCCTAACGCACCTTCCTTTCCACGATGTGTAGAAAAGGGGAGCATCAGGGGCGTCGTTGCCCGATAGCGTTGTTTAAAATCTATGCTTTAAACGCGCGGCAACCGCCATTGGCTGCCAGCTGATTAAAAACCTTACCGTGTATAAAGCAAGGAGCTAGCCAACTGGCTATTAATCACTTTTTTTTCAAGCATGTCAGGTGTTTAAGGAGTAAGGGAGGAGGTGCGGACGCGTCGCTGCTTGAGCAAGCTGCACAGCGATGGTGCGAAAAGGGAGGTGGCGTGCACTCTCACACGCCATTTAGCGTGGCCACAGTGCCAAAAAGAGCATTGCGTGATGCTCTTTTATTTTTTAACTATTTGTTTTTAATTAGTTAATTTTCAATAGGCCGGTTGTCGGCTTGGCTCTTGCAGATATCAAGGCAATAAGTGAGTTAACAAGGGATAAGCGCTCATTGTTTGGCGATGGCAGCGAACAACTCCAAAGCCGTTATTAGAAGAATAAGTAGCCGTTAGAAAAAATGTGTAGCTGTTAAAAATTTTGCAGTTGTTTGAAAAAAGTACTGCAAACCGTACTGCACCGAAGAAGGTGCGCTGTGGCAACGACGTCCAGCCCTCTTCTCTTAATGCGTTTATATAGCGCATTAGAGAACGGGACTGGGCGTTTTTTTATGCTTGGCGCTAATGAGGAATCCGAGGAGTAGCTATGACTCAGGCCAAAACCACATGCCCCTACTGCGGCGTCGGCTGCGGCGTGACGGCGACCATTGAAGCAGGCACGCTAAGCGCTGTAGAAGGCGACCGTGA
The DNA here is from genome assembly GCF_037070215.1 of Vreelandella arctica. Classification (NCBI taxonomy): domain Bacteria; kingdom Pseudomonadati; phylum Pseudomonadota; class Gammaproteobacteria; order Oceanospirillales; family Halomonadaceae; genus Vreelandella; species Vreelandella arctica. Next base: position 14,314 of record NZ_JBANSN010000042.1, read on the forward strand.
ACACCCTGCGAATTATGGTCGGCTGTGTGTGAAGGGTTCTGCGCTACATGAAACGTTGGGCGAGCAGGGCCGCCTGACGCATCCGCGTGTAGATGGCGTCGAGGTCTCCTGGGAGTCCGCACTGAGCATCACCGCTGAGCGTTTAAACGCTCAGCGGGCCGAGCATGGCAATCACAGCGTAGCGGCGTACCTGTCGGGGCAGCTCTTAACTGAAGATTACTATATCGCTAATAAGCTGTTTAAAGGCTTCTTGGGCACCCCTCATTTAGATACCAACTCGCGACTGTGCATGGCTTCTGCGGTCGCTGGCTATAAGCGTGCCTTCGGTGCAGATGCGGTGCCGTGCAACTACGAAGACTTGGAAGAGGCGGAGCTGGTCGTGCTGGTGGGCTCCAACTTGGCCTGGAACCATCCGGTGCTTTACCAACGCATTAAAGTTGCTAAAGAGCGCAACCCACTGATGCGCTTGGTCGTCATTGACCCGCGGGTGACCGATAGCTGCGAAATCGCTGACCTCTACCTGGGGATTAAACCGGGCAGCGATGCTTACCTATTTAATGGCCTGCTGGCGTGGATGGCAAAGCGTCGCAAGCTCGATACCCTCTATCTTGAGCGTCACACCGAAGGCGTTGAAGAGGCCCTGGCGGCAGCGCAACAAACCGCTGGCTCGGTGGCGGAAGTAGCGGCTGCCTGCGATGTCGACCCTGAGCGTCTGGAAACCTTCTACTACTGGTTTGCCAGCCAACTGCATGTGGTCACGCTCTATTCCCAGGGCGTTAACCAATCCGCCAGCGGCACCGATAAATGCAATGCGATTATTAACTGCCACCTAGCGGGCGGAAAAATCGGTTTGCCGGGGGCAGGGCCGTTCTCGATTACCGGTCAACCCAATGCCATGGGTGGGCGCGAAGTAGGCGGGCTGGCCAACCAGCTAGCTGCGCATATGGATTACCACACCCCCGGCGCCATTGATCTGGTCAGTCGCTTCTGGGCGACCGATAATCTCACGCCCATCCTGCCGGAAGGGCCGGGTTATAAAGCGGTGGAACTGTTTGAAGCCATTGAGCGAGGCGAGATAAAAGCGCTCTGGGTAATGGCCACCAATCCCGCGATTAGCCTGCCCGATGCCGCGCGAGTACGCGCTGCGCTGGAAAAATGCCCGCTGGTGATTGTCTCTGAGTGTGCCGCCCATACTGATTTGCTGCCTTATGCAGATATCGTGCTGCCAGCCTCGGGGTGGTCAGAAAAAGATGGCACCGTGACCAACTCCGAGCGGCGGATCTCCCGCCAGCGGGGGATGCTGCCACCCCCAGGGGAAGCTCACCATGATTGGTGGATCATCGCCGAAGTGGCCAAGCGGCTGGGGTTTGCCGAGGCGTTTGAATACTCGCACCCTTGGGAAATATTCGATGAACACGCCCGTCTGTCTGGCTTTGAAAATGGGCTAGCCGGCAGCCCGAAGCGGCTTTTCGATATCTCGGGCTTGGTGGGCCTGGGCCGGAAAGACTACGATGCCTTGGTGCCGGTTCAGTGGCCGGTGACGGCTCGAGCGCCGCAGGGAACCGCGCGCCTGTTTGAAGATGGTGAGTTTGCCACGGCCAATGGCCGTGCCAAACTGTTGGCGGTTAAGCCACAGGGCCCTGAACAATCGCTCAGCGCCGCCTATCCGCTGCGTTTAAACACCGGTCGAATCCGTGATCAGTGGCATACCATGACCCGTACTGCGCGCGCCCCGCGGCTGATGAATCACCGCGCGGAGCCGTTCATGGACGTGCATCCTGATGACGCTCAGGACGCCGGTGTGGTAGATCAAGGCTTGGCGGTGCTAAGCGCCGCAAAGGGTGAATTTCGTGCTCGGGTGCGGGTGTCCAATGCCCAGCGCCGCGGCGAGGTGTTTGTACCCATCCACTGGACTGACTGTTTTACCCAGCAGGCCAGAAGTAGCGCGCTAATCGGCAGCATCACAGATCCGCTCTCCGGGCAGCCGGAATCAAAGCACGGCGCCGTGGCGTTGGCCCCGCTTGCCACGGAGTGGCAGGCCACATTGTTAGTCGCCGATGGCGCCGCTGAGTTGACGCCGTGGTGCACCAGTGCTTATTGGACACTTATACCCATGCGCGGCTGCCAGCGCTGGCAACTTGCCCATACGCAGTCAGTTAACGATTGGTTGGCGCAGTTGAAAGAGTGGCTGCCTGGGGAAGTAGTGGTGGTCAGCCAAGACCCCACTAACGGCCGGCTGCGTGCCGCCTGTGTGGAAAATGGCAAGCTGCGCTGGTGGCTGATGGTTGGCCCACCCAAAGAGTTGCCAGGGCTGGCTTGGCTGGAAGCGCGTTTTAACGAGGCGGCGCTAAGCGATACCCACCGCCGCCGCTTATTAGCGGGCTGCGATGACGGCGCTGCTGATACTGGCCCCGTGGTGTGCAGCTGCCACCAGGTCGGCCAAACCACTATTGCCAACGCCATTCGTGCAGGCGACACCAGCGTAGAAGCGTTGGGCGCGAGACTTGCCTGCGGCACCCAATGCGGTAGCTGTATTCCTGAATTGAAATCACTGATTGAAGAGGAGCGGCCCAATGCGCGCACTAAGCAACCCATTGCTACTGAAGTGGTTTAACGCCTTTATGCGATTGTCGTCACCAGTGCGGTCGTCGTTGGGTCGCAAAAGTGACACTGATTTACGCCTGCCGCTGCATGGCGAGTGCCACGCCGGTCAGGTCTATCTGGTCGGTGCAGGCAGTGGTGATGCGGAGCTGTTAACTCTCAAGGCCGCTCGGCTGTTAATGCAGGCAGATGCCGTGGTGTATGACCGCTTGGTAGGCGATGACGTGCTGGCGCTAATTCCCAACGGCAGCGAGCGCTACTACGTGGGCAAAGCCCGCGGCCACCACAGCGTACCGCAAGCGGAAATCGGTGAGCTGATGGTAAAACTCGCCCGCGAAGGGAAATCGGTAGTGCGCCTGAAAGGCGGCGACCCGGCGGTGTTTGCGCGCATGGGCGAGGAACTGGATGCCCTGGCCGCCGCCCAGGTGCCAGCCGCCATTGTGCCGGGAATTACCGCGGCCTCTGCCGCCGCGGCCTGCATGGGTATCCCGCTCACTGATCGTGGCCATGCGCAGCAGCTGCGCTTTGTTACCGCCCAGCTATGCCGCGAAGACGGCACGCCGGACTGGCAAGCACTGGCGCGCAAAGATGAAACCCTGGTGTTTTACATGGGGCTTTCCAAAGTGAGTGCAATTTGCCACGGCCTGCGTCAGGCGGGTCTGCCGGATGAGTGGCCCATCATGCTAGTTGCCAATGCCAGCCAGCCCGAACAGCAGTCGCTGGTGGGCTCACTTGAGGATATGCCCGAAAAACTCGCTGCCCACCCTCTGCCATCTCCCTGCTTGATTGTGGTGGGCAGCGTGGTGCAAAGGGTCGCCACATCGCCCGTTGAGCTAGCCGCCGTATGTCGTTCCAGCGAAGGTGCTCGTTAACCGATGGCAGCGCTGACCATTTCGCTAGGCCAGCACTCAGATAAAGGGCGCAAACCAAGCAATCAGGATTTTTATGGCGCTTACCTGCCCAATGAATCCCAGCGCGCCACCAAAGGCATCGCGATTGCGTTGGCGGACGGGATCAGCAGTAGCGAGGTGAGCCGAGAGGCAAGTGAAGCAGCGGTGGGCGGCTTTCTGACGGACTACTACGCTACCCCGGCCACCTGGGCGGTGAAAACCTCGGCCCAGCGGGTACTGCAGGCCACCAACGCATGGCTTTACGCCCAAACCCGACAAAGCCAGTACCGCTACGATCTTGACCGCGGCTATGTATGTACCTTGAGTGCGATGGTGATCAAATCCACCACTGCGCATCTATTCCATGTCGGCGATAGCCGTATCTACCAGCTGGCAGGCAATACGCTGGAGCCGTTGACCGAAGATCACCGCTTCTGGGCGTCACGGGAAGTGAGTCATTTAAGCCGCGCCATGGGCGCTGGTCAGCATCTGGAGCTGGATTACCGTGCGGTATCGATTAGTGCAGGCGATGTGTTTGTGCTCGCCACCGATGGGGTTTATGAGTGGCTGACAGCGACCGATATGGCGGAACTGATTCATGTCCACTGGAGCGACCTGGACGCCGCCGCCGAGGCGATGATTACCGCGGCAATCGATAACGGTAGTGATGATAATCTGACGGTGCAGATTGTGCGCATTGAGACGCTGCCCGACGGCCGTGCGGATGAGCTTTATGCAGCACTTGGTGCGCTACCCCAGCCGCCGGAACTGCGCGCAGGAAGCGAGCTGGACGGCTATCGCATCGTGCGCTCACTGCATGCCAGTAGCCGCAGCCATGTCTTCTTGGCAGAAGAGATATCAAGCGGCCATAAAGTGGCGCTGAAGACCCTTTCCACCGAGCTAAGCCAAGACCCGGCAAGCATCGAGCGGTTTGTGCGAGAAGAGTGGATTGCCCGCCGAATTGACAATGCCCACGTGCTAAAAGCCCCCGCGCAAGAACACCCTCGTCACTACCTTTATACGGTGCTGGCATATATCGAAGGGCAAACCCTGACCCAGTGGATGCACGATCACCCTAACGCCGACTTAGCCACTGTAAGACCTATCATTGAGCAGATCGCTAAAGGCCTTCGCGCTTTCCATCGCCTGGAAATGCTCCACCAGGATTTACGCCCCGACAACGTCATGATCGATAATCATGGCACAATAAAACTGATCGATTTTGGCGCCGCCAAAGTGGCTGGCATCGCCGAAGCAGCGGGCGAGGACCTTGCTGGCGGCGATATTTTAGGCACCGCCCAGTACACCGCACCGGAGTATTTTCTGGGCGAAGGTGGGTCGCCGCGTGCGGATCAATACTCCCTCGCCGTTATCACCTATCAGATGCTAACCGGCACGTTGCCCTATGGTACCGAAGTGGCTAAAACCCGCACTCCGGCGGCACAGCATAAACTTGCCTATCAATCGGCACTCAGCGAAAACCGTGAACTGCCCGCCTGGGTGGATGAGGTGCTCAAAAAAGCCTTGCACCCCAACCCTCACAAACGCTACCCAGCGCTGTCGGAGTTTATCTTTGAGCTGCGCTCGCCAAGCCCTGCAATGCTTAAGCGCGCCCAGTTACCACTGCTAGAACGTGACCCGGTACTGTTCTGGAAAGGTGTGTCGCTGGCGCTGGCGATAGTGGTTATCACTTTGTTATTGCGTTGACGGCGCTGCTGTTGGTCTGGAAACAACAGGCAACGGGGTTGAAGTGGGGCGGTTGCCACCCCATGTAGTTAACACGCTATCAATAGAAAAGGGCGTTAATGATGCAAAATGTAATGCCTAACCCCGGTTTCGGTACCTTTCGCCTGGAAGGCGAGACGCTCAAGCAGAGTATTCATGTGGCGCTTGAGGCGGGGTATCGGCACATCGATACCGCCCAGTTTTATGGTAACGAAGCGGATGTGGGAGCGGCGATTCGTGACAGCGACGTGCACCGCAGCGATATTTTTCTTACCACCAAGGTGTGGTTTGACAACCTGGAACCCGCCACTTTGAAGGCCAGCGTAGACGAAAGCCTTCAGAAGCTGGGCACAGGTTACGTTGATTTGTTATTGATTCACTGGCCGTCGCCCAATAATGAAGTGCCGATGGCAGATTATTTGACGGCGCTTAAAGAAGTCAAAGCAGAAGGTAAAGCGCACCATATCGGTATTTCCAATTTCACCTGCGAACAGGTGGACGAAGCGATTAGTATTCTGGGTAAAGGTGAAATTCTGACCAATCAGATCGAAGTTCACCCTTTTCTTCAAAACCGTAAATTAGTTGATCACTGCGAGCACCAAAATATTCAGGTGACCGCCTTTATGCCATTGGCAGTGGGCAAAGTAATGGAAGATCCGACTCTTCAGAAAATTGCCGACGCCCATGGCGTAACACCTGCGCAAATTACCTTGGCCTGGGTAAACCAGCGCAATATGATCACTATTCCGTCTTCCACCAAGGCGCGGAATATTCAAAGCAATATCGCTGCCTTTGATTTAGTGCTAAGCGACAGTGAAATGGCCGATATTGCCATGTTGGATCGCCAAGAGCGTATTGCTAACCCAGATTTCGCGCCCGCTTGGGATGAGTAAACTGATTGAATAAGTAACTCGGAATAGGCAAAACGTGGAACGCTAAAAATTAATAGCTGTCTTAACGGATGCTTGCCATTGGCAGGCATCCTTAAATTAGCGGAGAACATGATGAAACAGCGCAAGATTCAAGATAACGCGTTAAAAGCGCAGCTAAGAACGCCGATGTTTAAAATGCAGCAGCAAACCCCTAAAAAGGGTAAAGGGAGTTACACACGTAAAGGGCGTACCACTAATACAGGCGCTAAGCAGGGATATAGCCAAGCCGCTTGAGCCAAGTTTCTTGTATTGGTCGATTTGGCTATATCTCTGCCATTTTCTCTGACGATAAGACGCCCCAGTCACTCCCTGTGACCGAGGCGACAGCTACGCCAAACTACTCCCGCAATGTGGACACGTTTCATAAGCATCGCGAGTTTCAATCTGATGGCGTTGGTTGAACTGACTTGCCTCCTCTATACCGTGAATAGATACCAATTGGCCCTGCTCCCAGCGTAGGCCGATATCCTTTAGTACATGAGGGTCGTGTAAGCGCGGGTCTTCGTAAAGGCGCTGCTGAGTACGATAATGGTTAAAAGCATTAACCAGTTTGCGAATGATTGTTGCCATTGTCATGGGGTCGGTCTCCTTGGTTAGGAGGCCGGGCAACATCGCGGTCAGGAAGCATCAAAAGTAACGATAAAACACATGGCCGCGACACCTGCCGCGGCCAATTTTCTCAATACATCTCTGGCGCGCGATGACAATAAGCTGGTACCGCATTATTAATAATGCGATGCAGTTTATTCATTTGTGTAACGCGGATTTGCCAGCGCATGAGAAGGTCTCGTTAAAAGAAAAGAGCTACCTTAAAATGGTAGCTCTTTTCTTTTAACCGATGCTTATATGTGCGTCAACAGTAAAGTTAACGATAACCTTTCGCCTGAAGCTTAAATAGCTTTGCATAACGCCCATTAGTTTCCAGCAGCGCTTCATGGGTGCCACGTTCAATAATATGCCCTTGGTCGATCACTAAAATGAGATCAGCACTGCGTACTGTGGAGAAGCGGTGCGAGATCAGTATCGCCATCTTATCGCGGCTATGTTCGCGGAAGCGGGCGAAGACTTCAGCTTCAGCGGCGGCATCCATCGCTGCCGTGGGTTCATCAAGCACGATGATGTCGGCATTTTCGCGCATATAGGCACGGGAGAGGGCAATCTTCTGCCACTGACCGCCGGAGAGCTCCTGGCCATTTTTAAACCAGCGGCCCAGTTGGGTTTTGTAGCCATTCCCCATGCGGGTAATAAAGTCGTCCGCCATGCCGTGCCGTGCGGCTTGCTGCCAGCGCTGCTCATCGTCAAAGGCATGGGTATCGCCAACGCCAAGGTTCTCACCAACCTGTAGCTGATAGCGCACGAAGTCCTGAAAGATGACGCCGGTACGCTCACGTAGTGCTTGAGCGCTCCAGTCACGTAGGTCGCTACCGTCTAATAGAATGCGACCTTGAGTAGGTTGGTAGAGTCGCGTCAAAAGTTTGATCAGGGTGGTCTTGCCAGAGCCGTTTTCACCCACCAACGCCAAGCTTTGCCCAGGGGAGAGGTGCAGCGAAATATCGTGTAGAACCGGATCTTGGAGAACAGAATCGCCGCCAGGGTAAGAGAAACTAACATTCTCAAAGCGCAGCCCATCCCCAGGTTGTGCACCCTGAGTTAGCGTACCGTTTTCGGCCTCAACCGGTTGCTCCAGGTATTCATAAAGATTGGATAGATAAAGGTTATCTTCGTACATGCCGCTAATGGCGGTAAGACTGGCGGAAAGCGCCGCCTGGCCTTGCTTGAAAACCATTAAATACATGGTCATTTGACCCAACGTCAGTGCCCCTGCAATGGTTTCAATCACCACCCAGCCGTAGGCAGCGTAAAACGTTAAGGTGCCGAGCAATCCGAGCAGAAATCCCCAGCTTTCCCTGCGAAGGGTTAAACGACGATCTTCTGCAAACAGTTGGGTAAAAATATCGCGGTAGCGCTGCAGAAATAACCCTTCAAGACCAAACAGTTTGACCTCTTTAATGCTGTCTTCCCGTGCAAGTACTGTCTCTAAATAGATCTGCATACGGGTTTGGGGTGAGCGCCAGCGAAACAGCCGGAAGGCATCGCCCGAGAATTTGGCCTCCGAGATAAAGACCGGCAGGGCGCCAGCTACTAAAATCAGCAGTGCCCAAGGGGAAAACTGCACCAGCAGTACGCCAAAACTGCCCAGCGAGATCGCATTTTGTAGCAGCCCAAAGGTTTTATTCACCAGCGCAAGTGGGCGCGTAGAGGCCTCACGCCGTGCTCGCGTGAGCTGGTCGTAAAGCTCTGAATCCTCAAACTGGCTAAGTGACAGCGTGCCCGCTTTCTCCAGAATCATCACGTTGACCTTCTGACCCAGTAGCGCTCTTAACAGCGACTGCTGGGCCGAAAGGCCGCGCTGGGCCAGCGCAATTAATCCAATGATCAGCGCTTCAAACCCCACCAGTTTCAACACCGGCGTAATAGAAACCAGCAAATTGGGATCGTTGGCTTCGCGGTGTGTCTCCATGGCATTCACCACACCATCGACAATTAACTGCCCGACCCAGGCCGCCACCGCGGGCAGCACTCCCGCCACCAGGGTGCAGAGCGCTAACCCAAGCATCATCCAGCGGGAAGTTTCCCACACTAATCCAAGCGCGCGGCGGCTATTGCGTATTCCGCCCTATCGTGACCGCCCATTCCGTTTGAACGTGACCGTCTGTTCTGGATGATGGTGACCGCGCATTCCGTTTTATCGTGACCGATTTTGGGCAGTTTTCCGGAATCGCC
>NZ_JBANSN010000043.1:0-19781 GCF_037070215.1 Vreelandella arctica
CGCGCGGGCATTCACGAAGGACCCGTCTTTCGAGCCGTCAATCGCTGGGATCGGTTGCAACCCCAAGCCCTCTCAGGCGGGTCAGTGAACCGTATCCTGAAGGCGCTCGGGGAAACCTGCGACCTGGACTTCGTGCCGACCCTGAGCAGTCACAGCTTCCGGCGCGGTTTATCCACCGCCGCCGCGCGGGAGAAGGTCGACTTTGCGCAGATCAAGCGTCAGGGCGGCTGGAAGCATGACGGGACGGTGCGGGGCTACATCGAGGAAGGGCAGCAGTTTACGGACAACGCCGCAAGCACCCTGCTGGCCAAAGTTGCTAGCCTGATCGAGGGCTCCGATTAATGTTTAGTATGACAGTGGTTGGCTACCCATCCTGAGAGAGTTCGCAATGCATTGGACAGGTATGGACTATCACAGTCACATGCACAAGTGATGCGTTATCCGTTTGGATACGATCGCGGTAATGACCGGGCGGCTGAGGGTCATGGGTAACGACCGCGACAATCGCAGCATACAAGTTAGGCCCAATCGACCAAACATGAAGATCACTCACGCGCGTATCGCCGCATTCTACCGCTCGTTTAACGCCCTGCTGGATACCGGTTTGCTGTTGATCGAGTAACACGCGCGATGTGGCTTTCAATAATCCCCAAGACCACCGGGTAATGAGAATGGCACCGACGATACCCATTGCCGGGTCCATCCAGTTCCACCCGGCGTATTTACCCGCAAGCAGAGCCACGATGGCCAATACAGAGGTGAGCGCATCGGCCAACACGTGGAAATAGGCCGCACGGCGGTTGTGGTCGTGATGGTCATGAGAGTGGTGTGAATCGTCTTCCTGGTGGGCATGACTGTGGTCATGGTGGTCGCCAAGAATTTATGCCGACACGCCGTTGACGATCAGTCCGATGATCGCTACGAAAATAGCGCCGTTGAACGAAATCGTGACCGGATGGATAAAGCGATCAATGCTCTCAACCACCATGAAGAGAGCGAAGCCGGCCAGGAGTACGGCGCCCGTGAACCCTCCCAGCGCATTCACTTTGCCGGTACCGAAACTGAACCGCGAGCTCGATGCGTTTGAGTTCGGCAACCCCGTTGGGGCGAATCACACCGGCGAGTTGTAGAGCCTGGAAAGCACTGTGGGGCGCGTTATCCAGTGGGTGGCGCGTCCTTTTTATTTGGGCCAGTAGATGTGACGATCATCAACGACAAAGTCATGCTCGTGAGCCCTCGGATGGCACCAAGGCATTTTGACATTTTAAGGCCAGTTTTAACGGGACGATCTCGCGATCACTTCTGACCCATCCGATTCCGATATATCTCAAGATCGTCCCGCAGTGGTTCCAGATCATAGCCGGCTGCGCTGGCTTGGCTGAGCAGGTCCGCGATCGGATAGTGAGCCGCCTTGGCATAGGCCCACAAGTGGATGGCGCGCTTCCCGGTGCGACAATAGCCGAGAACCGGGTCCGTGGATGATTGCAAAGCGCTGGCAAAAGCCTCGATATCCTCAGGGGCGTACTTTCCCGGTTCGACTGGAATTTCGTACCACGTCATGCCCAGGGACTCTGCCTTGTTTTTCAGGGTTTGGGTATCAGGCTGGTCGTCCGTTTCATTTCGAGCTCTGCTGGCAATAATCGTGCGGAAACCCGCGTTTGCCAGTTGTTCAATATCGTCAATACCAGGTTGCGCCGTTACACTAAAGCGCTCATCAAGTTGTTTGATATCCATCGAATATCTCCTTTAATTTCAGGGAACTTCTGAATAAGTTTATGTCAGCTCATAGCGGCTGGGTTTATCCAAAAAGAGACCGGCGAGAATGCCAGCAAGGATCGCTATCGCCAGGGCACGATCGAGGCCGGACTCAGTACTCAATGCAGAGTGCTGCGCCATTGGGTAACAATCCATGCTTACAAACGTCACGGTTGCTTTCCGCATGCCAGATTTGCAGGCACGGCAACATCCATCAGTTTGGGGTCGGGCAAGTTAAGATTATTCATGATCCGGGCGTACTCGGCTTCCGATTTGCCCGCCAGACGTGGGTTGTAATGCTTCTCCTCGTAGATGGAGGAGCTCAGCATTCCTTTGTAGTCATGCGCTGGATATACCAACGTATCGTCAGGTAAGCGGAACAGTTTGTTAACGATAGAATCGTAGCTCTTGCGTGGGTCGCCGCCCTGAAAATCAGTCCGGCCACTACCGCGAATCAATAACACATCGCCAGTGAATACCGCCTTCTGGTCGCCCTGATTCCAGTAAAAACTGAAGGATTCATCAGTGTGACCCGGAGTGTAAATGGCTTCCAACCGAATGCCGTCGATATCAATTCGATCACCTTCCGATACATGTTCTGATACGCATTCCGCGTTAGTAAATTCACCCATGATGGTGACGCATTGGGTGGCGTCACGCAGATCACCAAGGGCAGTGACGTGGTCAGCATGAGTGTGGGTATCAATCGCCCGGACAAGCTTAAGATCAAGTTGATTAATTAACCCAAGATAGGCCTCCGTCGACTCTTTTACGGGGTCGATGATGAGCGCTTCTCGACCCCGGCCGGACGCAATGAGATAGGTGTAGGTGCTGGATGTTTTGTCGAAGAACTGACGGAACAGCATGAATTTCAATCTTGCGAAAAACGCTAAAAGATATAAGGGTGTAACTAAATGTAATAATAGCAAAGGTAGCTGTCAATCGCAGGGCGAGTGGGCGCCATGCCTAGTGTCTCGCCCTTCGGGAGGCCCTGCTTTTTTTGGTTGGTGAGGTTAGCGTACCTCCCTTCAGCCCTTAATTTTGTGTACGCCTCGTTCACGGACTGTCTTGTTCTTTAATCAGGTAAAAGCCGAGTTTTCAAGCCCATCCTGGAGCGATGTGATTAATGGGCATTCAACATTCCCACGCTGAGCGCAGCATTCCTGCACTAACCCGTCCAGCGCACGCTCGATGCGTCGCAGGCTTGAAATTTTCGCCCGCACACTGGCTAGTTTTTGCTCGCCCAATACCCGTGCTTCATCGCAATGGGTACCGTCCTGCAGTGTCAGCAGCCCTCCGATTTCATCCAGACTGAACCCCAGCCACTGGGCCGTTCGAATAAAGTGCAGGCGGGCCAACGCCTGATCGTCGTAATGGCGGATGCTTCCATAGGGCTTTTCAGGCTCTGCCACTAACCCCCGGCGCTGGTAATAGCGGATGGTTTCCACTCCCATACCGGCGGCTTTGGCCAGGGCTCCAATGGTCATTGAGTGTTGTTTTTTGGACATAGGGGTTGATTCCGTAGCTGACTACGGGAGTAACCTTACCTCAGTCACCCATTTTTAGAAAGGAGCCATCGTAATGTCAGAGTCCAAAAAATCCGGTCGCGGTTCGCTGATCGCAGGAGGGATTGCCGCTGCTCTGGCGTCTGCCTGTTGTCTTGGCCCCCTGGTCTTGATCACGTTGGGCATTTCCGGTGCCTGGGTCGGCAGCCTGGCCGCCCTGGAACCCTATCGGCCCTGGTTCATCGGTGCGGCACTGGTGGCGATGGTCTTTGCCTGGCGCCGGATATATCGACCTGTCGGGGCCTGCCAGCCGGGCGATGTTTGCGCGGTACCGCAAGTGCGCACGGCCTACAAGGTCGTTTTCTGGATCGTCGCGCTGCTCATTCTGACTGCGTTGGCTTTCCCCTTCGTCTTACCGCTATTTTACTGAAACCTGATCCACTATGTTGACTGAGAGGCACTACACCATGAAAAAGTCCCTGATTGCTGCCGTACTGTTTACGCTGTTCAGCCTGCCTGCCCTGGCTGCGCAACAAACGGTGACCTTGTCCGTTCCAGGCATGACCTGTTCGGCCTGCCCGATTACGGTTAAAGCTGCCCTAAAGCGGGTCGACGGCGTGAGCGCTGTGGATGTCCGATATGAGGAACGTGATGCGACGGTTACCTACGACGATGAGAAAACCTCCGTTGAGGCGCTGACTCAAGCCACGACTAACGCGGGTTACCCGTCCACGTTGAAACAGCCCCAGGCGAAACAGGAGTAACCATGCGAACCCCAAACCTTGTTGCGGGTGAGCATCATTTGCACCGTGCTGGTCGCGCTGTTTCACGCCGATACTGGTGGTTTTGCTAGGAACGTTAGGCCTGGCTGCCCTGACCGGTTATCTCGACTACGTGCTGTTGCCCGCACTGGTCTTATTTATTGGCCTGACCTGTTATGCCGTCTGGCGCAAGAAGAAACACGACGCCTGCTGCGATAGTCCATCAACTAAGGAGTAACATTTATGAGTGACGACAACCTGCACATTGCTGTGATTGGCAGCGGCGGTAGTGCCATGGCTGCCGCCCTGAAGGCGACTGAACGCGGTGCCCGGGTGACACTGATCGAACGCGGCACCATTGGCGGAACCTGCGTCAACATTGGCTGTGTGCCCTCTAAAATCATGATTCGGGCGGCTCACATCGCCCACCTTCGCCAGGAAAGCCCGTTTGATGACGGCCTGAGCGCCCAGGCGCCGGTGGTGAATCGTCCGGCGCTGCTTGCTCAGCAACAGGGACGAGTGGAGGAACTGCGCGAGTCCAAGTACCAGAATATTCTCAATGACAATGCCGCGATTACCGTCCTCAAGGGCGAGGCGCGGTTCGTGGACGAGCGCACGCTGACGGTGACGCTCAACGCCGGCGGCGAACAGACGGTGAGCTTTGACCGGGCCTTTATCGGCACGGGCGCAAGACCCGCCGAACCACCCGTTCCGGGGCTGTCCGAAACTCCCTATCTCACCTCCACCAGTGCGCTGGAACTGGATCACATTCCCGAGCGCCTCGTCGTAATCGGTGCCTCGGTGGTGGCCATCGAACTGGCGCAGGCCTTTGCACGCCTCGGCAGCCAGGTCACGGTTCTGGCCCGCAGCCGGGTGCTGTCACAGGAAGATCCGGCGGTGGGTGAAGCCGTGGAAGCGGCCTTCCGTCGTGAGGGCATCGAGGTGCTCAAGCAGACCCAGGCCAGCGAAGTGAGCCACGACGGTCAGCTGTTTACCATGCAGACCAACGCCGGCACGATACAGGCAGAGCAACTGCTGGTCGCCAGTGGTCGCACACCCAATACCGAAAACCTCAACCTGGAGGCCATCGGCGTTGCCACCGAGGGCGGTGCGATCCAGATTGACAAACATCTCCAAACCACTGCGTCGGGCATCTATGCCGCGGGCGATTGCACCGACCAGCCCCAGTTTGTCTACGTGGCCGCCGCCGGTGGTAGCCGGGCCGCCATCAATATGACCGGCGGTGACGCCAGCCTCGACCTCAGCGCCATGCCCGAGGTGATCTTTACCGATCCACAAGTGGCCACCGTCGGTCTGTCCGAGGCGGAGGCCCAGGCTCAGGGATACGACACCGACAGCCGCACCCTGACCCTCGATAACGTGCCCCGGGCCCTGGTTAACTTCGATGCCGGGGGCTTCATCAAGATGGTCGCTGAGCGTGGCAGCGGACGATTGCTGGGTGTCCAGTCCGTCGCGGGCGAAGCCGGTGAGCTGATCCAGACGGCCGTCATGGCGCTGCGTGCGCGTATGACCGTGAACGACATTGCCGATGAGCTGTTCCCGTACCTGACCATGGTGGAGGGGCTCAAGCTCTGTGCCCAAACCTTCACCAAGGACGTGAAGCAATTGTCGTGCTGTGCGGGATAAGACGGTGCCGCCAATGTATAACATGGATGAGATCGTGGAACGGCTGGGTCTGACCGGCGAAAGGGAAGCCGCGCTTCATGTGACGCTGTTGCGCGAGCTTGCCCTGGGACAACCGGTCACTGTTGAGCGGCTCGCGAAGTCGCTCAACTGGACGACTGATGAGGCAGAGTTGGTGCTGGAAAAACTGCCCTGCGGGACCATCGAGTACGACGGCCAGGGACGGCTGATCGGCTCCGGCATCACACTGCGAGAAACCCCGCATGCATTTGTTGTCAACGATCGGCCACTTTATACCTGGTGTGCACTGGATGCCTTGATGTTTCCAGCTGTCATCGGCGAACGGGCGCAGGTGCAATCGCGTTGCCCGCAGACGAACAACCCGGTCACCTTGACGGTTACGCCACAGGGAGTGGTTTCGCTTGAGCCGGAGGACGCGGTCGTCTCTTTAGTCTCGGTGGCCGCAGCGGGAGACATTCGAAGTGCGTTTTGTTGCGACGTCCATTTCTTTGCTTCACGGCAGGCCGGGGAGGCCTGGGGGCGGGATAAAATGCATGTGCACATGGTGAGTGTTCAGGAAGGTTTCGAACTGGGTCAGCGGATTGCGCACCTTATACTCGACAGGGCAAGAAGCCACTAGCATGACGGTAAACACTCGAATGGTAAAACCCAGCCTTGAACGTGGGCCGGGGCCACAAACAGAAGGCTACTTCATTTCCGAGGCGGCCCGTCTCTGTGGCCTGTCTGTGCATCAGATCCGGACTTATCTGGATATGCGATTGGTGTACGCCTGTAGTACTACCCAAGCTGGTTTTCGCTTATTCGATGACAGCTGCCTGGAACGGCTGAAGTTAATCTGCTCCTGTCGTGAAGCCGGTCTCGGTCTACCCGAGATTACCGAGTTTATACAGGCGCTGGATAGCGGAGATGAACGGCAGTGCCGAGCCGTCGAACGGCAAATACAACACACGATTGGTGTTAAAAGAGCCGCGCTGAATCGCTGCACCCAAGTACTAACCAAGGCGGCACGTGGACATGACTGATAAGGCGCGCGAACCGGCCGAGGTATCCAGGCCGCTCACCGGTTACCTGTGGGGGGTATTGGCGGTGCTGAGTTGCCCCTGTCATTTGCCGATTCTTGCCATCGTGCTGACCGGAACGGGTGCCGGCGTTTTTCTCGGGGACTACTGGGTAATCGTGGGTATCGCACTGACCGGTTATCTGGATTACGTCTTGCTGCCGGCCCTGGCCATTTTCATCGGCCTGACCGTCTACGCGCTATGGCGCAAGAGGCAGTACGATGCTTGCTGCGATACCCCGTCTGAGAAGGAGTCACAACCGTAAGTCGCGCAAACACCCACGCTCGCCAGCTACCGAGTACATCACCGTTTAGCCAGGAGCACCGCCATGCACTCAACCCCGCGCGATCTCGACACGCCCGAGGCCATCGCCGAGTTGCTGGATGCCTTCTACCGGAAGGTCCTGGCTGATGATCGCCTGCGCACGCTGTTCGTGGACGTGGCAGATATCGAGCTCGAAACGCACTTGCCGCACATCCGCGCCTACTGGTGCAAGCTGCTGCTCGGCGAACGCGACGGCTACCGGCGCAACATGGTCGCCCGCCACTTGGCGTTGCACGCGCGACACCCTTTGCAGATTGATGACTTCGAACGCTGGCTGAAGCTGTTTCGGGAGACCGTGAACGAAGATTTCGCAGGGCCGAGCGCAGACCGCGCCAAGACATTAGCAACACGGATCGCGGGGAATCTTGTGCAACTTACACGCTCACCAATCAACACGTAACGGACGATCGCACAACCCACTTTCAATGGAAAGCTGAATCATAAGACATCGCAAAACACTTTTGCGGGTTCGATAAGGAGTCACAACCATGAGTCATTCCAACGCCCAAGCCTTCGGTGACAACGGTCACCTGAACGGGATTTTTAACCAACTTGACGTCCCTGATGACGTTCGCAGGCGTCTGGCCCAGCCGCAGCAGAGCGTGCAGGTCATAACGATCTGATCATTGGATCCGTAAATTAAAGAGAGTATTAATCATGAAAAAAGTTACCCTTATTTCTGCCATCGCCATCACATTAACGTCTACTGCTGCTCTAGCAGAACAGGGTTCTGGTGAGCTTAATGAAATCGTTCATGCAAGCACTTCTGCAAACTACAGTACCGAAAATTTGCGCATTGCCCCTGCTGATTTGACGCTTGTGAACGGCGACGCTGCCAAAAACGCTGTCATCGAGCCTAGCTCTGAATTGCATTACTCAACTAGCAACGATGACCAGTTTACAGCATCTGAACTGCCGGATCGTAATGCCTCTTGAAAGCAGATGAGCACTGCTGTTTGAAACACAGCGGAGTTCAGCTTCATACGTGCCAAAAAAAAAACCCACCTAGCGGTGGGTTTTTTTTTGGCACGTATGAAGCTGATATAAAAATATTTTAAAATCAAATAATTATAGGTAAAATCCTATTTTATAGACTCTGTTTCGCAAGGGGTCTATCCGCATTTAGCAGCCCCTCATAACCCATATTATTTTAAATAATTCGTACGCACGAATTTGCTACCTACATATTCAAAGAGAATTCGCCTTATCTTGAATTTTTCATATCAATAAAATCAAAGACTTACAGAAGTCGTGATTATCACCTTTTCCGGCCGCCTGAGAGTGCCCAAAGAGGGGGTGACGCTTGCCAAAAAGGTCAATCTCGCAGCCGGCCAGGCTCTACTTATTAAAATAGTTTTTAAGGCAGTAGAGGGGCTGCTGCCTCACGGCACCTGTGGCGGTTTCGGGGGATCGCCATGCCTGCCCGTCGCCTGCCACAGAAGCCGCACCGCATACCAATGGTCACGCGCGGTGGTGGGTGCCAGGTCATGGGCCCTGAAGTAGGCGTAGACGTGCGCCTTGCCTACCTGGCGGGGATCGCAGCCGCACCACGTCGCGAATGCCTCCGCGCGCTTCACCTGCCGACGCCTGGCCGCCTTGCTGCCCTTGCGGGCGTGGAGGTTGAGCCGGTGCCGGACTTCTGCTGGCAGTCTCATGCCGACCTCCCGATATAAGCCGTCATGATCGCCACGCGACTGTGGCCCAGTTCCTCCGCGATCGTCAGACGTGCCGCCCGATCATCCTCCCGGCTGGCCAGGCCGCCAAGCATCGGCGGCAAGTGGCCGGTGATCTGCTGGTACCGCTCGGCAGCGTAGGCGGCCCGCAGCTCGTGAATGCGCCCGACACCCGCGGCTTGGAGTGCCTCCCGGGCATTGCGCAAGCCGCCCTCTTGCCATTCCCGCCAGCTCTGTTCCGGTGGAACAAGGCTCCGGGCACCGTCCTGGGCATCAGCAGCCCTGGTCAGTGCCTCGATTTGCTGTTGTGACGTGACAGGGATAGTGCGCGCCCGGCCACCCTTGGTGCCGCTGATGATCGATACGCTGCGCTGGTCCGGGGGCTGACTGAGCACCTGCCGCAGCGCGCCTCGGGCGTCGATCAGCGAGGCCTCCTTGCTGCGTAAGCCAAGCGCCCGGGCCAGCTCCACCACCGCTGCGCCGCGCTCCTGTCCGCTGCTGCGCAGGGTGTCGGCGACGGTGGCCACGATGCCCCTTTCGATGCCCTGGGGTGCTTCCTGCCGCACGTTTGAGCGCTTCTCGATACCGCAATCCTTGGTAGGGCTGACGCTCTGCCACTGCCCTTGGCTGGCGAGCCGCATGACGCTATTCACCGCGGATACGAGGTTCTGCCCGTAGCTGGCCGACAGTTCACCGGCCTCGACCCGCGCAGCAATGCCCTGCCCGTAGGCGGCCGCCAGTTGCGCTGTGACGTGTTCCATACGCCGGACGCCCTCACCCTTGGCATAGGCGGCGAACGCCTGCCAGCGGTCGCCCAGCGCCGCCGCAGACGCATACGACGTAGCACCCTCCCGGGCCGCGCGGTTGGCTGCGAACGCCCCCGCCTTGGCGAGATCCCGTGTCTTCAGGCCGTAGTTGTTGGCTCTGGCCATGCCCTCCTCCTGTTGCTCCTGGTTGCCCCCATCCCCCGCCGTTGGCGGTAAGTGATTCGCTGCGTTGAGGCACGCGCAAGCCTTGGGGGTAGCCGCTTGTTTCACGCCGGCGGCAAGTCGGCGGACTGGTATCGCGTTGGGTAGTGACAAAATCCCATCGGGTGCTATGGCGCGGGGATGCGCACGCCAGCAGCGTCGAGCGCTGCCAGCTCCGGCGTAGGGCCAGGGCCCCGGTCCTTGCGAGGGACCGCCCGGGATCGTCGTCACGTCGCCGTGTCCTGCTGGCACAGGGACGGCGTTTCAGGTCATGCGGCATTGCGCCGCTGGCGTTCACGGGGAGGACAGTTCGTCGGTTTTCGTCCGGCGAGCTTCAGGCCGAGAGGGCCGTGGTTAACGGGCTCTCGGGGTGGTAGCCCCATGCGTCTCTGTGCTGTCGCGACAGAGACGCATGGGTAGGACGGTGCCGCCCTTGGCTGGGTGGCGTGTGGGTCGCGAAGAGCGCCCGGGCGTCGGCGGTGACTTGCCTGTGACGCGCCCGGAAGCACCCTCAGCGATCGCGCACACCAGGCCAGCAGCGGAGCGTACCGTCTTGGATCACGGCCACGATGGGCCGGGGAGGTCATCCAGCAGCGGGTAGGTACCCATGCTTGGAAGAGGTCATTCGCCTAGTGGGGCGAAGCGTGCGGCATGGCCGCAGGGGATCATCCGCTTTGGTTGGCGGTGGGGAGGCTCAAGGCCGGGTTTACATGCGATAGGGTGCCGTCGAGCGGGCGCACCTTGGGCATAGTGCCGACGCAGGCAGACGCGAGCGAAGGCGGTTGAAGTCATCCGCTGCCCTGGAGCAGGGCGAAATGAGGATGGGGCGTGGAGCCCGGTATCACTCAGCCCGGAGGCTGGTAGGCCCAATGAGGGCGGTTCGAATGCTGTTCTGGGTTTCGAGGCCAGCTACCCCGCTGCCCGTGGGCAGGACTTCAAAGACCGAATTGGTAACGGGGCCGGCATCCCCGGTCGCGATGCGACGATAACCGGGTCAGATTACCCTGATTGGCTGAAGGTGTGAAGCCTATCGCATCCGGGTTAGCCGTATACGGCAAGCTCCCCGCAAGTAAGGGCTGAATAGGTAGCAAGTACAGCGACAAAGGGCCTGTGTAATCGACAGACCCTTTCGGCCACGCGCATGTACGGGGGTTTAGATTGGGAAACCGTGGTGGGAGCCGTCAGGCAGTTCGACATCAATATGAACGCGGCCACCTGCTGCCTCGACATAGCGCTTGATCGAACTCAGGCGGAGATTATGTCCATCTTTCTCCATGCCTGCGACGGTTGGCTGCCTAACGCCCATAGCGTCGGCCATTTGGGCTTGAGTCATCTCTACGAGACGACGGACCTCCGAGAGTCGCAGATCAAGCAGGATCTCGTCAGCCTTGGCCCTCGCAGCCGCAACGACTTCCGGTTTCTCGCTATCCAGAAGCTGTTCCAGTGTACGTGCCATTTTCTTACCTCACTTTAGCGATTCCAGGTGCGCGGCGTATTCCCGATCAGCTATTGGAATCATCTCATCATAAAAGCGTTTGTCGTTCCCTCCCTTGTCTCCTGCGCAAAGTATTACGCCGGTTCGGTTAGGATCAAACGCGAAAAATGCTCTGAGAGGCTTGCCCCCGCTCTGGATCCGCAACTCTTTCATGTTGGGATACTGTGAGCCGTTAACGGTGTCAGCATGTGGGCGTGACAACATCGGCCCCTTCGCCTGGAGTAACAGTAAAGATGCCAGGACGTTCTCTCGATCAGCGTCGTCTTGCGAGTAATACCAGTCTTCAAATGTCTCGGTTTGTTCTATTGACCACATCGGCAACCTCTTCTTCTATTTATAGGTCATATACTATATAGGTTTTAACCTATTGTAAAGGCCTGATGTGGTGGATGGGGTTTATTCCGCGAAGAACTGTGCCAAAACGCGCAGAGTGTGTAGCGTCATTGCGTTATTGCGTCATTTAACGCTAATACGCTGCCGTTCAAGGGTCTGCGTAATCGACACGCCCTTCCCTACGCTTGGGTGTCGGCGGGCCTGAACCGAACAGCCCCCACTTCGTCGCTATCAATACGCCAGGCACCAGGGGTCGGCACAATCTGCCGACCCCAGGCGGAAAGAGCTTCCCACGCGCGCTGGGTGTCGATGGAGCGGAAGGATCGGAATCCGATTACGACCCCCAAGCCTCCCATGTGCGCAGCGCATCGCTATTTCAGCGTTATTGCGTTATTTAACGCCGATACCGGGCGTTCGTATGGCACCAAGGCTGCCAGTGGGGCGCCCCGCTTTAGGACACCCCGGCTGTGGCCCGCCTCGTCATTGGTACGGGGGGGTTATTCAGAGTAATGCCCTGGTCGCTTAGTGCATTGTCGGGCGGTCTTTGCCTGGCTTAGTCGAAATAGTGGGGTGGGCTGGGCGAGACTTAGGCCTGACTTGCTGGGCATGTGATGCCCCGCCTGAAATCCGCTCGTCGATATCGTTCAGGAAGTCGCGGAGCACCTGCTCAACCCCACCTCCCTCTGCCAGGCGAACGTTTCTAGCTGCGCCGCCCGAAACCGTGCGCCCGTCTGGTAGGTCTAATGGTCTACACCATCTGTCTTTCATCGCTGAACCCTCTTGTCTGCGTCGCCTAATTGCGACATCTCTCACTATATCGTGACGCCATCTTTTCGACACCGGCCGCTGGACGCCAGAGAGGGATTGTCCGGAGCAAAAGACAAGCAGCAATAAAATCATGCCTCAGATTGCGGCAATTCTTGCCCTCAGGCGTCGATAAGGGGTGAGGGCATGCAATGGGGCGGCTTCTTCTTTTCGTTGCTTACAGGGCTTCTCTCGGCGCTCTGGGCGATTGCGTGCCAATGAACGCGCACCCATTCGAACGGCATCATGAATTGATGGGATTTACCTGTGGGGCAATCCCAATGTGATCGCCTTGGTTGGCTTGGTAGAAAACTTAATTCTCGCGCACGTCAGAGAGAGTAGGGTTTGGTTAAGGGCGGTTCGGGTGCAAATTCTGCACCCCGTAGCGCTGTATTTTGCACCCCGTTCAGCTCACGGGGTGCAATATCTGCACCCCGTTATGAGGCTTCACTCGCGAAAAGAAAAAGGAGGGTGGCCAGGCCGGGTTTTCACCGGCTTGCCTTCTTGGACGGACTTCGCGCGCGCTCGCGCGGGAGGGGGTTCTGATCATTGGTAATATGATTCGTCGGATAATTTTCCGACCTTAGTACGGAAGATTTTCCGACCCTTGGCTAGAACCCGCGCCACTGTGGGGATTAAGCCGGTTTGACACCCCTTCTGGCGGCTCCAAGACAATGCCTTTTTACTGGTCGCAAAATTGCGCTGAGTCGATGCCAGCCCTGGCTAAGGGTGTCGAAAAGATGACATGTCTATAGACTCCCGGCTGACAACACCAGGGCAGACGCAGCGGGGAGTAATGGCACAGCGAGCAAAAGGGATAGCATGGGAGCCTTTTCAGCATCCTGGAGGGGAGGCATATTGCTTAGATCATCTTCACCCGGAATGCGTGGAATACGTTATCCCTCCCGCCAAGAACGCCCCAGAACGCCGCTTTCAGGTAGCCGTAAGTTATGGGCTTCATTGCTTTACGCGCACTCCGCGGGAAGGCGAAGCAGTCGATGACGCTGAGTGGTACTCCGATAGCCGAGAGAAGCGGGTCTTTTGTTTGGAGCGCTGGCAGCTGTCTAAAATGCTGCCCGAGGTAGTGAGAACGCTAGGGAATAGAAAGTGCCTTCATACAGGCCGCGAGGAGTTCGTTACGCTCAAGGTGGTGGAGGAAGGGCGCACCTTTGACTACGCGATCTTCTTCATTGTGAGCAAAAGCAATGCTCCGGGTATCGATATGAACCTGTTTATTGTGAGTGCTCACGAGCGATTCAATGCTTTGAAATACACCAAGCCTATCCGGTTCGGCGTCATCCTGATGAATCGATACCAAGGGAAGAAAATTAGGCCGCCACGGTGAGCCTGCTGGCACCGGTACCGCACTGCCATAATATGAACCCCCAGACGCGAAAAAGCCCCACCAATGGCAGGGCCTTCTCTTAATCCGGAGCCTCTTGAGTATTCCACTCTAGGGTGCGAACCGTTTTCACGGTGGGCGGGCGCTTTCACCGGTCAGCGCTACCTTTGAACCTATTATGGAAGCCCTCGGCGTTACTTTTCAAGTAATATCGAAGATTACCCCCCCCTACTCCGAATGCCTGTCCCCTTAGCGCTTTTACGCTCGGTGGGATTCGTTTCTTCACGCCCCGGCCCCCAATGACGGCAGTCGCTAGCAGCGCTTAACCAGATATCACAAGCCCCATAGTGAGTTACGGGCCTTCAGTGTGCGCAACTGATCGACCATAGGGGCCTTCACTGGCTGAGTGATGGCCCGTAGCGCTCGCCTATCGTTGTGCTGACCAACGGTAGGGAGTCACAGCCGATGTGAACCCGGTGGCGTTGGCTGTAAATCAATATTTTTGCCTCCCGTAGGGCAAAAACGTCGCTCCGTACCCCTTTTAAGTATATGAGGGTAACGGACATGCCGGCCCTCTGAATCTTAATCACACGATACGGAGGCCATCATGGCAGCTCGCACGAAGACAGCCACTCCCGGCCACAGCGCAGTGATTCGCGCGGTGAAACTCAACAATCACAAGCTGGGGGCCAGTGCCGCGCACACGTGGCGCACCATGCCGGTACCGCATGCTGACAAGGACCGGACGCACCTCAACGAGGACTGGCGGCCGGTGTCGAGCCCCAAGGCACTACGCACCGCGATCCGCGAGCGCCTGGAGCTGGCCGACAACGTGACCGCCGATTCGGTGTTGGCCATCGAGTACGTGGTGTCAGGCCCTCATGAGGCTTTCGCCGAGCAGGGTGGCTCTGTGGAGTGGCGTTCATACTTCTGCGATGCGCTGGCCTTCCTGGAAGCCCGCCACGGTGCCGAGAACATCGCCGCCGTGAACGTACAGCTTGATGAGCTGACACCACACCTGGTGGTCTACGCCGTCCCCCTCGTGGACTACCCGGCGACCACGCGCACGCGCAATGTGATCCTTGGTAAGCAAGGTGACGAGTGGATCCGGGGGCCGAAAGCTTTCGACATACCCGCCCGCACGGCATTAAGCGCGACGCATTTCATGGGGTGCCGTGATCAGCTGCGCGAGCTCCAGTCCAGCTTTGCGGAGGAAGTTGCTATTCCACACGGCTTGAGCCGAGGGCTGCGCCATTCCGCGGCGACCCATGTCACCACCAAGGCGTATCACCAAGCTTTGGCCCGTGGCCTGGCCGAGAACCTGAGCCTATCGCCCGATGACCTGGCCCGGCAGGGGCTGTTGTGGGGCAAGGAGAGCCCCGAGAAGCACGCCGCCAGGGTGACGGACTTCGTGGTCGAGCACTACGCGCCCACGGTGGCCAGGGCGGCAACGGCAGGTATTGAGCGCCGCCGCGCGGACGAGATGGCAGAGACGGCCCGCCGAACGGAGGCAGCCCTGAACGAAGAGCGCACAGCACACCAGCAGGCCCGGGAGCGGCTTCGCGGACTAATCGGCGGCTTATCTGGTGAAGAGATCACAAAAATAAAGGGTTTCGCCAATAAGTGCCGCAGGCTACGCCGTGAGGCTGAAGAGGCCCGCAAGCTCGAGGAGCAGCAACGCGAGGAAGAGGCACAGGCGGAACGCGAGCGTATGGAGAACGATCGGGCCGCCCAGCTGCGTCGCTTGACTCCCGAGGCCTTAGCCCGGCTGGAGAAAGGTGAGCGAGTTAAAGCGTGGCGCTTTGCCATAGCCCGTGACGATTTGGGAGAAACGCTGGAAGCCTGGCTGGATAGCGATCTGTTCGAGATGGACGGCATTCTTTCCTCGCGAGGTCGCGCTCTGATCGAGAGGGAAGCCCCCAGGCCCACGGAGCGCCACACCACCCAAGAACAGACCCCGGCAACGCCTGGGGCAGGCATGCCGACACGGTCACCGTTCGAGCGATAACGGACGATGAAACTTTCCTTATCATTTTTTTGTCCATACAATTAAAGTCATGATAATCGACTTTGACCCGAACAAGAGCGCTCGCAACGAAGAGGAGCGCGGACTCCCCTTCGCAGCGGTTGAGCGCTTTGATTAGGAAGGCGCTATGAGAACGCGGATCACGAATAAAGACGGTGAGGTAAGAGAGCTCACAGACCAGGACGTTAAGCAGATGCGGCCTATGTCGGAGGTTCTGCCCGCCAATCTTCAGCGAACCATCGGCCAGCGCGGTAAGCAGCACGCGCCGACAAAGGTGAAGACCTCGATTCGCCTCTCCCCGGAGGTGATCGAGCACTTCAAGGGAGAGGAAGGCGAAGGCTGGCAGCGCCGCATTGACCAAGCTCTAAAGCAGTATATCCGGGAGCATGGCCACGGCTGATCTGGTCAGCCCGCGCCCTGCCCATGCCTTCCGTCGATGGACAGAGAGCGCCACACCATGAAGGAAGACCCTCTAGCCGCCCATTTGAGGCGGCTTTTTTGTAGCGTTATAGCGTTATTTCATCATTGCGTTACACTAAGCATAGCAACCAATCGGATGTTGAGCCTCCCACCAAGGGGCTGGCTTCACTCGTAACGCTTTAATGAATTGACGCAATAACGCAATAACGTTTTAACGCAAGGAGGGGCAGTTTCATGGGCTACATCATCGGCGTTGTTAGCCAGAAGGGCGGGGTAGGCAAGTCCACTATTTCCAGGGCAGTGGCCACCACCTACGCGGCGGCTGGCTGGAACGTGAAAGTGGCTGACCTCGACATCAACCAGGCTTCTAGCTTCTCGTGGCTTCAGCGGCGATTGGCCCGCGAAGTACAACCGGTGGTGGCGGTAGAGACGTTTGGCACCGTCGACCAGGCCCTCAAGATCGCTGAAGCTTACGACATGATGATTCTTGACGGTGCGCCCCATGCGACCCGGGCGACCATGGAGATAGGTAAGCGAGCAGACTTGGTGGTACTGCCAACGGGACTGTCCCTCGATGACCTGGAGCCCACCGTTCTACTTGCTAATGCCTTGTCCAGCGAGCACGGCGTCTCGGTGGAGCGGATCGCTATTGCCTTGGTAAAGACTGGCGATAGCCCGCGGGAGCTGGATGAGGCGCGCAGCTACCTCGCTGCCACCCCGTATTTTGTTCTCGACTCACAGATTCCTGAGAAGACGGCTTTCCGGCGGGCACAGGATGGCGGGTTATCTGTCGTGGAAAGCCCTTATAAGGGGCCCCGAGAGCAGGCTGACAAATTAATCCAAGCAATCATCGATCGCCTTGAGTCTGTAACGCAATAACGTTTTAACGCTATAACGCAAGGAGGCCACCATGGCCGCACCCAGCAAAAAGCCAAACCCTAAGGGGCTTCCGCCCCAGTCTGCTCAATCGGCACATGTCGTGGGCAATAACACCAGCAAGCCGGAGAGCGGCGCCAAGGTGCCGTGTAATTTCCGCGTTGATCCCGAGTTCAAGAAGCGGCTGAAAGTGTTCTCTGCCGCGCACGACATGGACATGGTGGAAGTTTTTGAGCAGGCGGTGAATGAGTTCATCGACCGCAAAGGTGGTGCGTGAATTGTGCTTAAAAGCGCGTTTTTCAAGAATGCAAACTTACACACTTGCAAACTCTCACACTTACACGCTAGTATGATCTTAACGACCGACGAGGCAACCCGATGACGACTAAGAAGCCGGTGAGCGCAAGAGCCCTGTTAGCCCGTATCAACAGGCAGTTGGCCAAGGATGGACAGCAGATGAAGACCTGCCCGGAACGCAGTCAATGGCATGACGAGCTCGGCAGTTATTACATCGTCGATCTGGATACAAGCACGATTGTTGTTAAGGGAATTGACGATCTTGAAGAATGGACACGCCGGGAAATGGACGGCGTTCTGAAGCCGTTCGAAGCCTTAGAAGGCTAAAGACATTAAAAAGCCCCGCGACGGGTGCAACCGTCCGGGGCCATGACACCGCGTCAACCTTGGGAGAAAACGCAATGTCTGTACATGATAATCCCCGCAGCGCGCGAGTGGGAACCCTGAGCCGCAATGAGCTGACGATTTTGCTCAATGTGCTCGCTCCGTACCGCTCTGAAAAGATCACTGCTCCTATCATGGAGCTTGCCACGAGACTGGCCCGTATCGAAGACACGCAGGGCGGGGAGGCTGCTCAATGAAAATGTCCCGTGAAGCCCAAGAGCGTCTCGACCGCGTCTATGATGCCCTGAGAATCGAAACCGCAGGTGGTGCTCAAGCCGAGGAAACACTGGGCCTACCGCGCAGGAAAGCCACTGAAGCCAGTGAGAGGACGGCCTGATGAAAACCACCATCACCTTCGACAGCAGCTTGGTCGCGGATCCTGCGCAACGTGAGGGCATCGAGGAGACGCCAGGGCTCAAGCTGGCATCCCTCTTACGCGAATTGGCCGACGAGTGCGATCGTCACGGTGGCCTGCCTATGTCACGGGCACTGTGTCTTGATAGAGGTCTCATTGTTGGCGAGGTTGCTACAGAGCAGGCGTGGGGGGATCAGGACGAATTGGTATACCTCACCACTCGCGATGTCATTGCCAAGACAGGCTTGGCCAGCACCACGCTTCAACGTCGACGTGAGAATGATCCTACATTCCCCAAGCCGGTGGTGCTGAGCAAAGTAGGCAATCAAAACCGTTGTATTCGTTGGGTTCAGTCTGAAATTGAGGGCTGGATGCGAAAGCAGGCTGAAAGCCGGCCTGAATAACCGGTTTGCTCTTCAATTGACACGCAAGGAGTCCGCCCCATGAACCGCCACGCCGTTTTAACTGATGACACCGTAGACGACGCCACTTTGCTAGCGGCCCTTGAGGCTGCTGGTATTGATGCCCAGGTGAAGCCGCTACACCTACAGCGGGCCGCTAAGGTGGCTGCTGACATCATCGTAGAGTACCCGGAAGGGCAGCGCGGGCATGCCCGAGATACGCTAGTTCGCTGGATGGATGAAGCGCTGGACGCTGCCGACGATGCCCGCGTGAAGCGGATCAACGACAGTATCGACCGCCTGGAACGTGACCACGGTGATCTGGCGACTTGGCGAAGCGTTGGCGGACACATCGCGCTCGACGTGCCAACCGCACTTGTCGCCAGCATTGCCAACGCTTCCAACGATGCTCGCCGCGATATTGAGCTGCGCACCTTAACCGGCCTGCTGTTACCCCAGCTTGAGCGGATCACACCCCAGCTAATGGAGCGCGCGCTTGGCGACGACTACGCGGGCAACCGTGGCGATTATGAGCGCTTGGTAGCGCTGGTGTGTCGGGAAATGATAGAGGAGGCCAGCCAATGAAAACCAGAATTCACCACGATGCCGAGCTTTTTCGGTCTGAAATCGCCCTGCGGCTTTACAAAGAAAACCTGACGGACGCTATCGACGTTATTACCCGCGACGGCGAGCCGGAAACGCTGCTGGCCGTGGTGCGCAGCTATGAAGACCCGTTTCTGTATTACAGCAATCAGAAATACTACAAAACCTACCAGCACGCCTTTGCTGCTATCGGCGCCGCCATTGACCAGGTCAACCCGGAGCACAAGCCGCTTAGCGATCGCTGGGAAGAATGAGCCACCGTCCTGGCCTGGTGCCGGGGACAAATTGGACATAATAGTAGTTATCGCCAATTCGACCCTGGCCGCTGTGCCTAACCATTTTTGCGCCCAAATCACTGTGAATAGGTGGTGAAAGTGGTAGCAAGAATTAAATGCCCCGTGTATAGCCGCTGTTTTAGGGGTTTTGTGGCTAGTGTTCACACTTCTACGTAAAGTATGAACGCATGTCTCTAGGCATCACTAGAGAGTACCTAGGCGACTCAGCCCGCCACCAACAGCTAAGGAGAGGGTGTCATGCGTACCAGCCAAGCCCCCCGACTGACTCCACGCCGCATCGAAAGTCTTCCCCCCAGAGATAAGCCCTATCGGGTACCCGACTGTCATTTTCAGAAGGTGACTGCACGGAATATCAAGAGTCGGCTGCACAGTCTTTTCTGATCTGTGGTCGTCTCAGAAAACGGAAAATAAAGCACGCTAAGCTGTGGAAGCCCCTGCCA
>NZ_JBANSN010000044.1:0-19707 GCF_037070215.1 Vreelandella arctica
AAGTGCTGGGTGATGCCATCACCCCGGAAATCGCTGATGCCTGGGGCGCTCTGTATAACGAGCTTGCCGCCCTTCTGATCGACCTTGAAGAACAACGCTATCGCGAGTTTGAGCAACGTCCGGGCGGATGGCGCGGTACACGCCGTTTCAAGATTGCCAGTACCCAACAGGAAAGTGCCTTAATTCGTTCTTTTATCCTTGAGCCCGAGGATGGGGGTCGCGTGGCTGACCATGAACCAGGTCAGTATATCGGTGTACGTCTGACCATTAATGGCGAACCGGTTTATCGGCATTACAGCCTTTCAGATACCCCGAATGGCCGAAGCTATCGCATCTCGATCAAACGCGAAGAACAGGGGCAAGTCAGCCGCCATTTCCATGATGTCTTACAACCAGGCGACACCCTGGAGCTGTTACCGCCGGCAGGGGCCTCACCTTGGTCAATGGTGACGAGCCTCTGCTGTTTGCCAGTGGCGGCGTTGGTCAAACGCCGCTACTCCCCATGGCGCGCCATGCCTTGTCCCTTGGGCGGCAGGTTATCTATCTACACGCGGCCTTGGATGCCGAGCACCGCTCCAGCGCTCAGGGTGTGCCGCTCTGGCCGCGAGGTTGAGGGCATGGCGCTTCGCCAGTATGGCCTTGTTCTCTCCGGTATGGCGCTGCACCGGCGTCACGAAGCGGATAGCACTGTGGCGATGCTCATGGTTGTACCACTGCACGAAGCCGTGCACCCACTGCTGTGCTTCTGTTAGTTCTGCAAAGCCATTGGCAGGGTAGTTCGGCACATATTTGCAGGTGCGGAACAGGGCTTCAGAGAAGGCGTTATCGTTGCTGACTCGCGGCCGACTGAACGAGGGCTGGATCTGTAGATCCCGAAGCTTCTCCAGCAAGGTTGCGCCTTTGAAGGGGCTACCGTTATCGGCGTGTAACACCAGCGGTTGGCCCACGATATTTTCGGCCAGCACCGCCCGCTCAATGACGGTACGGGAGTTGGCGGCAGACTCTCCCAGGAAAGCCTCCCAGCCCACCACCTTGCGGCTGAAGATATCGAGGATCATCACCAGATAATAGTAGGTTCCCTTGGCTGGGCCGGGGAGCCAGGTACAGTCCCACGACCAGACCTGGTTCGGTGCTGTTGCCGTATGTGTGGTCGGTGCAGGCTGTGATTTACGGGCTTTGGCACGACCGCGGTGAGCCAGCTGGCCATGTTTGCGCAGCACACGATAAAAAATGGAGACAGATGCGATGTAACGCTGCTCTTCGTCCATCAAACGCACAACGATCTGATCCGGTGGTAGGTCAGCAAACTCGTCCCGGTGACATTGCTTTAGGATCTCGGCCTCTTCCTCTGCGGTCAGTGCATTGGCAGGCACCGGGCGCTCAGTTAAGGGGCGCCGGTCAGCTGTAATCTCACCTGCCTGCACCCAGCGTTGATGTGTTCGGATCGATATACCGATCACGTCACAGGCTGCCGTCAGCGTGGCACCGTTTTCACAGGCATTAGCGATCAGTTGCACGGCATGTTGGCGATCCTCGATACTGATCATGACTCCTCGTCCCCCCAGATCGCCCGTGCTTTTTTTGACAGCGTCAGCAGTGCAGCCGTCTCCGCCAGTGCAGCATTTTTACGTTGCAGCTCTCGCTCCAGCTCTTTAATACGCTTGCGCTGCTGCCTGACCTCATCGGCCTCTCGACGACGCTCGTCATAGGACAGGCTGGCCGCTTGTTCGCAATCCTGTCGCCAGCGTTGCAGTTGCTCGGGGTAGAGACCTCGCTGACGGCAATAGGCGGCAACCTCTTCAGTGTTCATCGCTGCGGTCTCAGCCACTGCCGCAAACTTATCACGGGACGACCAGCCTTCTACGCCTTGATCACTGGCATCGGGCAGGCAGCGCCCCTGCGCACGAGCTTCTTTACGCCACTTGTAAACCGTGGCTGAAGAAATGCCTTCCTGGCGGGCAACCTCTTCGATGCTCTGGTTGTAAGGTGGTAACAGTTTGGCCACAACGGCCTGACGTCGCTCATCGGAGTAACGAGGCATACAGATCTCCAAACGCCCCTGAATGAATAAGAGAGTTTAACAACGGGCGCGACAACTATCCTGACAGAGGGGGCGATGCAGCTACCCCACCTTCAATGAGCGGGAAAAAGTTCACATGCTGTTCAGTTCCGGCGTGTAGGGTGCCGTGAATTCTGGGTCACAGCCCCATCCCCCTGCACCGTAACTGTGTAATCAAAGGCGAACCCTTTATTCAAGGCGACTTACCATGGGCTGATTGATACACCCCTGGGCACCTAAACGGTAAATGAATGCCTCTTTTAAGAACGCATCTGCCGCTTGGTATTGCCATGACAGAGAATCGCCAGCTAAAATTTTCCCGTTTACAACAATCGGTGAGTTCTGAGAGGCCCGGCGAAGCGGGAGACCGCTTGCATATTAGCCACTGAATATAAGAGCGAGAAGGTTCTCAAAAGCACCTAAATAATGTTATTTCCTTGGAGGCTCACCAAGCAGTTGAAGGCTATTGCCTATGACACGTTCAACTGACCGGCCTGAAGCAATTAATTCATTATCTTTCCATGGCGCTGCCAACATCTGCAAACCTATTGGCATCCCATTATTATCTTTTCCTACGGGCATGGTCAGCCCGCAAAGCCCCATGAAATTGGCGATACAGGTATTTTGCAGTACATTGAAATTCGCGCTCATGTAGGAGTCATTATCTATAATATCATCGAGTACAGGAGGGGTGTTAACCAGTGTTGGCATTATTAATGCGTCGATATTTTGAAGGCTTCTCTCAGCATCATTTTTGAATTTATTTAGCAATTTTATTCGGCGTATATATTCAACGGCTGACATTTCTCGTGCCGACTCAAGACGCATTGCAATTTTAGGATCGAGATTATCGATGGCCTTCGGTAATTCTAAAGTTAGAAATGCTAAAAGCTCAGCAGCAGAGAGTCCACCCTCAACTAAAAGTTGGTACGCTTCATCTGTATTTGGAATATCAAAGGTTTTTATAGTCGCTCCGGCCGATTCGATCATCTTGATGGCGTTGTGCACTGTTTCCGCAATATCAGCTCTACAGTTATCCCAAAAATATTTTTCAGGAACACCGAAAGTTAGGCTTTGTATGTTAGGGATTTCTTTAGAATAGAGCCCGCGCTTGCTGGCGTGATCGTCCAGTGAAGAAAAGGCAAAGGCTATATCATCGACACTTCTAGCCAATAGCCCTGGAGTGTCGAGAGTGGAAGACAACGGCACAATTTTATTTGTAGACCAGCGACCTGCGGTGGTCTTGAAACCAGCAACTCCAGTCATCGAGGCAGGAATACGGACCGAACCTGCCGTATCAGTGCCTAGAGCCAATGCAGCGGTTCCATTGACCAGCGATACCCCTGCTCCGGAGCTGGAACCACCGGGAGAGCGATGGCATTTGGGGTCCCATGGATTTCTCGGTGCCCCCCAATGCGCATTGGTTCCTAAACCGCCATAAGCAAACTCAACCGAATGTGTCTTGCCCATCATGCTAGGTATCTGACTCAGCAGTTTTTCGACGATAGGGCCAGCTTGCTCCCATTCGGTTGGAAGCCTCTGAGAAGAACCAGCATAAGTAGGAAGTCCGGGAACCGCATAGATATCTTTTATTGACACGGGTATTCCCATTAGCATTCCCGCATCCTTTCTAGCTTCAAAAAGCTTATCAATGTAGCCTGCAGATTTTAACGCTTGGTCACCACACCAAGTAAGATAGGCATTGTCCGTTGTTTCGTAAGATGTATAGTTATCAATGCTCGTTTCAGCAAGTTGTGTAGCAGTCAAATCTCCATTGCGCAGTTTAAGGTATTGATCGCTCAGCGATAAAAAAATGGGCATCTCATGCATGTTGGAAATCCTTATTTATTTTGGTAAGTCTTTTGATGTCAATTAGGATGTTGTACCGTCTGGAAAAGAGTTGGTGTAAGCCATAATTTTTTCGATGGTGCTTGCGTATGATAAAAGGTTGATGTCATCAAAATGATGACCAATCATTTGCAGGGAAAGCGGGAGACCATTACTGCTTAAACCACATGGTAAAACGACAGATGGTTGCCCCGTAACATTGGATGGCATAGTGATCATGGGATAATCGTTCCAGTAATATATGGGTACGCTAAACAATTCAGGGGCAGGAAATGGGCTGCCTGCAGTAACCATAAAATGAAACCCGCTCATGGCAGTGGTTGTCTTCTCTATCAAATCTCTGCGCATACGCTGTGCACTAATATATTTGTCAGCACTGATCAAGGCGCCACATGCGAGCCTCAGCCTCGTTGTTTTCGAGTAGAGTTGCCATTTGGTTTTCAACCATTTTTCATGGAGGCTATAGGCTTCAGATAATAAAATTGTTAACCCACAAGCATGATAATCCCAAAGGCTGGGGAGAGTAATGTCAACTACATCTGCGCCAAATTCACGAAATAGTTGAAGTTTTTCTGAAATGGATGTTGTTACTTCTTCATTGCTCTGGATATCGCTGGAATAGAAATGCCTGACATGAGCAATACGAACCCCTTTGAGGCTGTTATAATCTCCAAAGCTGTTGGCAGGAGAAGGATGCTCTGCCGCTTTCGATTTGTACAGAAGACTGTCTGAGCCTGCCATCGCCTTCAAGATAATCTTTGCATCTTCGGCTGTACGTGTCAGCGCTCCACAGTGGTCAAGAGACCAAGCGAGAGGAAAAACGCCGCGGCGACTCAAGACATCGTAAGTTGGCTTGTGACCGACAACACCACATAGTGCTGCAGGCATTCGGATAGAACCCGCAGTATCTGAACCCAATGCAACGGGCACCATCCCGCTTGCTACAGCAGCGCCAGAACCACTGCTGGACCCCCCTGTAAAATGCTCGGTATTCCATGGGTTTCTTGCAGAAGGAAACGCTTGATCATTTGCAGGCCCGCCAAAAGCAAACTCATGTGTCGCGAGCTTTCCAACAACAATCATGCCTGACTCACGCAGCCTCGCGACCACCTCAGAATCCTTAGTCGGTACGTGCTCTAATAGAATTCGTGAATGGCAAGTTGTTGCTAATCCAGCCGTATCGTAAATATCTTTTACCCCTAAGGGAATACCGTCAAGTGGTCCAATTTGTTTTCCAAGTTGGCGCCTTTCATCCGATGCCCGAGCTTGCTTCAAAGCATTGCTACGGTCCATTTTAACAAAAGCATTGATGTTTCCATCTATGCTTTCAATGCGTCCCAGGCAAGACAAGACTAATTCTTCACTACTTAAAGTACCATCTGAAAGAGCGCGGCTAGCCTCGGCTATAGTAAGTTGATAGTTGTTTTTCATGTTGATTAACCTTTTGATAAAAGATTGCTATTTGTTTGATAAGTTTCCCAAATAAAGATAAGTAGCAGGTTCGCTATCATGCTCTGTTGTTGCATCAATGCTTGGTACCTTAGATAAAATATTCAAATTAAGTTTCTCCATCCCGCTTCTAAGTAGTCCTAGTTCTTCATCAGAGCATTGAAAATTCTTTAGCGTTTCTGATACTTTTTCTGTTAGTTCCATTTTGATTCTCCGTAATTTAATATTCGTAAAATAATATCATTAACTAAAGTTCTGTTTTATGCATCTAACACTGTGGTCTTTAGAAATAATCCTGTTTTCAGGAGGTGCCATAAGACATTGACTTTCTGCCGCATTGCAGCGCGGTGAAAAAGGGCAACCTTTTGGCAAAGCACGCAAATCAGGAGGAGAGCCCGGGATAACATGTAATTTTTTCCCCCTCATCCCTCCGTGTACTGTTGAGTTGAGCAGACCCTCGGTATAAGGATGGGCATGAATATCGAGTACTTTTTGCAGTGGGCCGTACTCTACAAACCGGCCTGCATACATGATTGCCAAATCATCTGAAACTTCTGTTGCAACACCTATATCATGAGTTACAAAAATAAGGCCCATACCCATTTCTTCTTGGATAGATTTTAATAGCCTTAGAATTTGAATCTGGACTGTCACATCAAGTGCTGTGGTGGGTTCATCTGCTAACAAGAGTTTAGGCCTGCATGCTAGAGCCAAAGCAATCATAGCTCGCTGTCTCATGCCGCCAGAAAGCTCATGAGGGTAGTTTTTCATTCGTCTTTCAGGTGAAGGTATTTGAACCAATTCAAAGAGTTCTTTTATTCTCCTCCAGGCTGCTTCCTTACCACATTTTTCATGTTTAACTATAGATTCTACAATCTGATCACCAACGGTAAAAACAGGGTCAAAAGCACTCATGGGCTCTTGGAATATCATGGCTACTTCTGGGCCCCTAATGCTGCGAAGTTCTTTATCACTAGCTTGTGAGATATTGAAATTATTGAGAATTACTTGGCCCTTTACCTCTGATTTTTTTGGCAAGAGTCCCATCATGGATTTCAGGGTAATCGATTTACCCGACCCTGACTCACCCAATATACCGAGGGTCTTCCCAGAGTCCAGTACAAAGCTGACGCCATTGACTGCGTCGACTCCGCCAGTATCACTAGGCAGTTTTACACATAGTGAGTTTACCTTTAATAAGCTATTATCCGCTTTACTAGAGGCGAAACCTAGTGGTTCTTCAGCAGCTAGAGTCATTGAGTTACCTCGTATGAAATATACCCAGATTTTGAGTGTGAAGAGCTCGTGTCTGCCATATGACAAGCGACAAAGCTTCCAGAGCCAGTTTTAGTTAGCTTTGGTTCGGATGCTTTGCAAATAGATTCTGTATAGGGACACCTTGGACAGAATTTGCAGCCTTTCGGCAAGTCGATAGGGTTGGGGGGATCGCCTGTCAGCTGAGGCTGCCGGCCTCGTTGACGATGATCTAGGCTAGGCCGAGAGGCGAGCAGCGCCTGAGTATAGGGATGACGTGGACGAGAATATAAAGTATCAGTGTCTGCAAGTTCGACCACCGTGCCCAAATACATTACAAGTACCCGGTCACTGATAAAATGAACAACATTCAAATCGTGTGAAATGAACAAGTATGTTAAATTTAACCTTTCGCGGAGCTTCAAAAGAAGCGTCAGAACCTGTGCTTCGACTGATTTGTCAAGTGCTGATACTGCTTCATCTAAAATCAGTAGCCGTGGGTCAAGAGCAAGTGCACGTGCAATATTAGCGCGTTGTCGCTGACCGCCAGACATTTGATGTGGGTATCTACTTCCAAATAGAGCCGGGTCGAGTCCAACGGCCTCTAGGAGCATGTTCGCTTTTTCAGCAGCTTGCTTCTTATCCATTCCATGCGCTTGAGGTGAAAAAGCAATACTGTCGCGAATTGACATTCGGGGATTCAAGGATGAGAAGGAGTCTTGGAATACCATCTGCATGTTTCTACGCAGTTCGGATATACTAATGCCGTTAGGACTCCCTACTTCCTGGCCATCAAAAATCACACTTCCTTGATCCGGTTTTATGAGCTGCATTAGTAGTCTTGCCGTTGTGGATTTCCCACAACCAGACTCTCCAACAATTCCTAGGATCTCACCCTTTTTTATTGATAAAGATATATCGTCTACTGCTTTGACTTCTGCTTGAACCCGGCTGAAAAGCCCACTGCGAATAGGAAAGTATTTTTTTAATTTTTCGACTGTAAGGAGAGGTTGTGCAGGGCCTCCTATATCCCTTGACTTTGCTGTTTTACGGGTATAATTCATTGTTTTTCGCCTCTAATAAAACTGGTTTATTTCTATTCTTGTTTATAGCCTTACATCCATAGCGCTACGCAATCCATCGCTCAGTAGATTGAAACACATTGATGTTATAAATATGGCTAGACCCGGTAGTGCAGCAAGCAATGGGTTGACCCAAATAGCTTGGCGCAGATTGTTGAGCATTAGGCCCCATTCCGCAGCAGGGGGAGAAACACCTAGCCCGAGAAAAGAAATCCCCGCTGCTAGTATAATGCTTAAACTAATTAAACTTGTTGCATACACTAAGATTTGACCAATTACATTAGCCAAAATGTGCTGGCGAATAATCGTGATTGATCTAGCCCCGCTTGCTTTTGCGGCCTCCACATAATCAGCACTCCTGCACTGTGTGGTCACACTTTCAGAAATCCTTGTAAGCGGTGGTATGAAAGTAATAGTGAGTGCGATAAGTGTATTGACAAGACCGGTTCCTAAAACTCCATTAATTGCCACAGCTAGTAGAACGGCCGGAAAAGCATAAAATACGTCCATAATTCTCATGATTAGCGTATTAGTTATTCCACCTGTATAACCTGCTAATATGCCGAGACTGCCGCCGATCATCAGTGCAATAAGGACAGGAGCAATACCGGCCAAAAGAGAAAGCCTTGCACCATAGACTATTCTCGCCCACATATCACGACCTACTTCATCGGTGCCTAACCAGTGTCCCTCGGTTCCAACAGGGCTCAGGCGAGCCATGACATTGCCCTGATATGGGTCGTGTCCCGTAATCAGTGGTGCAAAAATGGCAAGCAAAAAAATTCCAGCCAGTACTGCTCCAACTATTATAGTGACTGGATCGTTCTTAATCCTCTTTCCTACACCCGACCAGTAATTTTCAGGTGTATTTTCATTTTTAGATATTGGTTTATTTATTTGTCCTGCCGAATTTAATGACGTCATTTATTTTTCACCTATCGCCTAATGCGTGGATCAATTAGAGCCTGCAAGATATCAACAAGTATATTGACAATAACAAATATTGCTGCAAGCACTAATATAGTGGCTTGTAGCGTTGGGATGTCTCTGCGGAAAATGGCAAGGTTCAAGAGGTTTCCTGCTCCAGGCCAGTTGAATACAGTTTCAATCAATATTGACCCACCAAGCATATATCCGAACTGAAGTCCCATTACAGCTAAAATAGGTGGCGCAGCATTTTTAATTATATGTATCATGACGCGCTTTTCCAACAGCCCCTTGGCTCGCAAAGTATCGACGAAATCTAAGCTTTTTACATCAAGAATACTTGCTCTGCTAACTCGGCTTACTACACCTATTGGTATCAATGAAAGGGTTATAACAGGCAGTAGCAAGTGTTTTATTCCAGCAATAAAGCCTGCTTCTGGTGGAGCCATGCCTTGCGCAGGTAGAAGATTAAAGTGCGCAGAGAAGATGGCCACTAATACCATGCCTATCCAGAAGTGTGGCAAGCTAACTCCTGCAATGGCTATAGCAGAAAAAATCTTATCTAACGGTTTTCCATAGTTGATCGCCGATAAAGTTCCAAGAATAGATCCCACTCCAAAACCAAGTATTGTTGCATATATAGCAATTTTAAGCGTGTTCTTCAATGCTGAAAATAGTTCCGGAGCTACTGGTTGTAATGTGAATATAGAAACACCGAAATCGCCTTGAATGACATTTTTTAGCCATAGAATATATTGAACATAAAGAGGCTGGTCTAATCCAAAGCGAGCTCTAAGTTGTTCTGCCACCGCCCGAGGAGCTTCTGCTGGTATTAATAAATCAACAGGGTCGCCTGGCATTAGTCTTACTAGTAAAAATACTACTAGGGACACACCAAATAATATTGGAACACCTTGAAGAAGGCGTCGTATGAAAAATGCCCACATGTGGTTACCCTTTTTATGGCCTGTCGGTTCTCGAGTGCTAGGCGGCTTTGGCCACCCAGCACCCCCTGCTCAAGCATTTATTAAAATCGACTGTGTTCAAGGTATTTATGTTAATAAATTCTAATGTTTCTTTAGCTTCCAAGATGATTATTTATGCTTAAGGCTATCGAATTTTTTCAATCTTCAATATAGACTTGTGTCAAATCTTGAAACCATGATTGTGCAGATACAAACCCTTTTACTTTTGGAGACATTGCTCGTGCATTGGTGTCATGAACAATAAATGCCCATGCCGCTTCATCAACGACGCTCTCATGAGCCCTTGCCGTATACTCATCTACTAAATCAGGATCAAAGGATGAAGTGGCTTCTACATAAGCTTCATCAAACGAATCAGAAGTGAAGTGGGCCCAATTAGAGCCATTAGGTGTTGAAAATGGGCCGTAAAACCAACGCCCCATTTGGGAAATATCTGATGAGGGGGAAGAGAAGTTTATTGCATCAACGCCCATGGATTGTGACCCCGTCGGCTCATTACGATATGCTACGAGCATAGTTCCCCAATCCACTACTTCGTAGTCAATATTGAAATAGCATTCTTGAAGGTTTTGCTGTAAATACTCGTTCATAGGGATTGGCCACATCTGACCTGACCCACTTGTCGAAATCATGACGCGCAAATTTGCTATATTCTCATTGCTATAGCCAGCTTCATTCATAAGATTTCTAGCGTGATCTGGCTGGTAACTATAGTCCTCTTCTGGGTTGCCAAACTGAGGGTGGTCAGGTGGAAAAAAGCCCTTTGCGGGTGCTGCTAGGCCGTTTAGTAAATGAACAATATTCTCTCTGTTAATACAATAATTCAGTGCCTGTCTGACACGGACATCAGCAACCGGGCTTTCTGGATTTGCTAGGTTGAAAACCCAGGGCCATATATGTGGGTAAATATTGGAAACTATTTCAAATCCAGCACCTTCTAGGCTTGGAACTGCGTCCGGAGGTGGCACCTCTATCCAGTCTACCTGTCCTGAACGCAATGCAGCGAGTCGCGTTGTTGCTTCCGGCATCGGGTATAGCTGTAATTCACTCAGTAGTGGAATACGGTTTGCATCCCAATAATCATCATATCGCTGGAGCTTGACTGACTGCCGTGGTGTATAGGATACAATTTTAAAAGGACCAGTTCCGGCAGGAGAACGTGCAAATTCAGCCCAATTACGACCCACACTCTCAAATTGGGCAGGGCTCGACATCAATATGTATACGACTAGATATGGGAAATCACTTGATACGCGGGAAGTATCTATCGCAACGGTTTTCGCGTCGATTTTTTCCCAGCCACTAATTAGGGGATTTCTAGCTTGCGTGATACTAGCGCCTGTCGGATCGAATTGTTCAGAGCTTTCATCATAGAACCGCCGCAAATTCCAGATAACTGCGTCAGCGTCAAACGCTGATCCATCGTGAAAAGTTACTCCCTCTCTCAACTCAAAAATCCATCTTTTATCATTTTCTGGATCAATATACCATTCTTCGGCAAGTCCGGCCTTCAATCCTGCGTTTACCTTGTCACTACTCAGATCCCAAGATATTAACCCTTCGAAAGCGGTATAGCCGAGAAAGCGCATACCTTCATAGCCATTGTCTGGCATGCCTGTGGTTGTAGGTATGTCACTTGCTGTCATGGCTATTCTAAGAATCTGATCACTCTGAGCAAACGCGGACGTTGTCAATCCACCTGTTATTGTGATGGTTGCTAGTGCAATGGCTTTGGATAATTTTTTTAATTGGTATGTCTTGTAACCAGCTAATTTTTTTTTGGTGCACATTAGATCTTCCTCATGAAAGCATGTCAGCGTCTTAATTCATTTTTACTGCTATCTTACTTAAACTTAATTTACCAATGCCAAAGCCATGCCAGGTATGAATAAATGCAACTGAATCAATAGACTAAGACTGTCTTGAATTTCTATTGTGTTGTTTGAGCGCCTTTTGTGCGTCTTGATGAATCATCAGATTTTTTTGTGCACTAAGTTAGTGCGAGGTCATCTGCTGAAGTGATTGTGAAAAGACGCGCTTCCGATCTGCCTGTATTCATAGAAGCAAGTGCAGCAGTGCGTCAGGCGAAGCCTGACCACTCGGGAGCTTATTGGGAGAGAAGGGGAAAGGTTACCCCGCCTATTTCATCACGGCCTTCGGCGAGCGGCATTTCGGGGCTTCCCGACGGTGCTGACTGAGCGACCGCCGGATCCCGCCTCCGAGCGGCGCGGCATTGATAGCTTTAAGTTCTCATTTATGTCGATTTTATTTCCATCAGCTATTGATAGCTGTCGATTGGCCATGGGCGATGCTCGGCGAGACGCCGATCTCGGTGGCAATCCGTGCTGTCGTGGAGAGGACTACGACAAGGCGCCCAATCGCGGTAGCGCCTTCAGCGCCGAGGGCCACCATCGATCTGCGGCGGCGCCTAGCCGCAGCGTGATCTGCCGGGCGTGCACCGTGATCGTCGCTGCGACCTTGAGCAGCTGCTCCCGCAGCCGTATCAGGCTCCAGCCCTGCTGCGTCTGACTCTCGATCAGGCAGCGCAGCCCATGCAAGACCTGGTAGGCGCAGAGACTCAGCAGCAGGTTGACCTGATTGCGCGCCATGACGTCCTGTACCGTGGAGGCGCCACGATCCGTCGACGAGAGATGCACGTTGAGGGCCGACTTCAGCTCGCTCATGTGGGCCTCGGCCTTGCCGCGCTTGCGGTACAGAGCCAGGACCTTCTCCGGCGGGTAGTCGAGCTTGTTGAGGTTGGTGACCAGGAAGAACGCATGAAACAGCAGGTCGTCGGGATTCTCCTGCACGACCAACACCACGCGGCGCGGTGACTCCCAATTCTCCGCCTGGTATTCCAGATCATGGCACCACTCGCGGGGTGTCTCGGGCGGTCTGCCGGGCGGCCGGGTGAGGTAAGGCTCAGCCTTGGCCTGCAATATCGAGTTGCTCTTCAATTTCCCCAGATAGGCGATGTCCCGGGCATCCATGGCCGTCAGCGTCTCGCCATCGGTGAAGCCAGCATCCAGGCGCACCTGTATCTGCGCCACGTCTAGGTTCAGGCCTTCCGCCATGCGCTGGACCAGATGCGGAATCCAGGTATCGGCATCCTCGGCCGGTCCGACATTGCCTTCGCGCAACAGGCCGCCCTGGTGACCAAAGACCTCGACCGGCAGGCCGTCGATATCCAGGGTCAAGT
This sequence comes from Vreelandella arctica, assembly GCF_037070215.1. Taxonomy (NCBI): domain Bacteria; kingdom Pseudomonadati; phylum Pseudomonadota; class Gammaproteobacteria; order Oceanospirillales; family Halomonadaceae; genus Vreelandella; species Vreelandella arctica. Next base: position 12,805 of record NZ_JBANSN010000044.1, read on the forward strand.
GCTTGGCGCGTTGACCGCCGTGAAGCGAGCGCAGCCGCCAGATAGCCAGGCGCAGCAAGCCCTCGTGGAGCGTATCGATGTTGTCATCCATCCCCAGACAGCCGAGCAGGCGCGACAGGGTCGCTTGGGAAGGACGTGCCTGACTCAGGGGTGTCAGTCCGCGGGCATCACTACATGCCAAGTGCCAGAGCGGATCCTGCTGGAGGATGCCGGTATCGCTCAGGTCGTACCAGCCCATGGCGCGTTGGAGCACGATGGCACGTATCTGGCTGGCCAGCGAGTGGCGGACCCGCAGCGGATCACGCGGATCGACGAGGTGGTCTTCCATGGCCTCGATGACACCGCTGCGATCGAGGGCTTCACGGAGCAACAAAGTGCCGGCATCACTGGTGGTCGCGTCGCCACTGAGCTGGACGTTGATGGAGCCATTGCAGGACGGCGACCAGGTCGTTAGAGTTTCACCCATGGCGGTTGGTCCTCTGGAATTAGGTTCTTGGTCGAATTTTCTTATTTATCAATAGGATACCATCCTACAATGTTCTTTTACAGGCCTGCCTGGTGAATATCCCGGGGTTACGTGTGTGGTCCCGCGAAGTAAGTGCCCGAACACAAATTTCCCGCTATTCTTATAGTTACCTGATTACGCATAAGGCTCAGCCATCTTCAGGAACCGGTACGGCATCGGAGGCGTTCTCACCGCCACTGTCAGAAAGCGCGGGATCATGGCCTTGAGGTCATAGCGCCGATTGAAGCGATACTCGAACTCGGTCAGGTAGCGTGGGGCATGCTGCCCGCGGATAGCATGGTACGTACCGGTGATCGCGTTCTTGACGTTACCCAGCAGAGTGTTGATCCAGTTGAACGCGGGATTCTCCACACTGGCACGCCCACCCCCGGTGATGTGACGCTCATGGACATAGGTAGGGGTGTCAAAAGGCTCGGAAACACCCGAGGCCGTCGCTGATGACTCGACTGCCAGGCGCAATGGCCTGCTGGGCGCTGGGCGTAGCGGCGGATCTCGGTGAGGGTGAAGCCGCTCACGCGGCGAAGCTGAACACGCTGCGGATGGCCTTGCTCGTTGGTTTGTACGGCCGCCACGAACGGGAACTTGTGCTCAGCGCCGCGCCCGCGCTTTCCCGGCCGTTCACCGCCTAGGTAAGCATCATCTTGGAGTGGTCAACCAATTTGTGACACCCCAGTTAAGCTACTTTCTTTAGTTCTGCCATTGCTGATTCGTAATCATTGGGGCTGGTGTAATCTAGACATGATGTTTTGACCTGCCCGTCCTCAACGATCATGGGTTACCGTTGAGGATGGGTACAACCCCTTAAGCAGAGCCACATTGAGGAGGGCAAGTCATGGCCTAGTTTAACGCTGAATCCGCTTCAATTCACACCGTCGGTGCTCCCGTAGAGCCGGAACAGGAAACGATTCATAGCGCTTATGTCGGCCTGGATGTGCACAAAGAGACGATTGCGATCGCCGTTGCTGAGCCTGGGCGACAAGAGCCGGTTTACGAAGGTGAGATTGCCAATACGCCCAAGCGGGTCGAGCGTAAGATTCGACGGCTCAGCGAGCGTTATGGCGGGGGCCAGCTGCAATTTGTCTATGAGGCCGGGCCCTGTGGGTATGGTTTGTACCGCCAACTGCTGACGAGCGGCCACGACGTCCAGGTGGTGGCGCCCTCGCGGATTCCGAAGGCGCCCGGCGAACGGATCAAGACCGATCGGCGGGATGCCCTCAAGCTGGCCCGGCTGGCCCGCAGTGGCGATCTGACGCCGGTCTGGGTGCCGGATACCGAGCAGGAGGCCATGCGCGACCTGACCCGGGCGCGTGATGACATGAAGGCTCAGGAGCGCAAGGCACGCCAGCAACTGAACGCCTTTGTACTGCGCCACGGCCACCACTGGCCGAAGGGTAAATCCCGCTGGACCCAGACCCATTTCAACTGGCTGGAGTCGTTGCGGTTCGAGCACGACTGGCAACAGGTGGTGTTGCAGGAGTATATCGAGGCGGTCAAGGCCGCAAGCCGGCGGGTGGCTGATCTCACCGTCCAGATGGAGCGGGCCTTGCCACAATGGTCGCTGGCACCGGTGGTGGAGGCGTTGGTCGCCTTGCGTGGCATCGACAAAGTGGCGGCCATGGTCCTGCTGGCCGAACTGGGCGATATCAGCCGCTTTGATTCGCCACGCCAGCTGATGGGCTTTCTGGGGCTGGTTCCCAGCGAACACAGTAGTGGTTCGACACGGCGCCAGGGCGGGATCACGCTCACCGGTAACAGTCACGCCCGGCGAATGCTGGTGGAATCGGCGTGGAGCTATCGCTTCCCGGCGCGCCAGACGATGCATTTGAAGCGCAAGGCGGCGGGTGCGCCCGAGGAGGCCAAAGCCGTCGCCTGGAAAGCCCAGAAACGCCTGTGCGGGCGTTACCGGGACCTGACCCGGGCAGGGAAGAACACCAAACTGGTGTGTGTCGCCGTGGCGCGAGAATTGGCGGGCTTTATCTGGGACATTGTCTGCCGGGTAATGCCGGCGGCACAGGCGGCGTAATAGGCCGTCGCTAACAGGCGGATATCGAATTCAGGTGATCGACCATCAAGCTTATGGAGGTGCCAGGCACTTTGAGTCAGGGCAGGATCGGCCGGTGTGGAGAACCCTTGGTCGGGCTAAACCGGTACTTGTCAGGGATAATCCCAAAGGGCATTCCCGACAAGTGATCCCTGCTTCTAGAGAAAGGCAAGCTCCGCGACGCAGTGAAGTCAGGTGGTAACCAATCCACGTATATCAGCATGATCCACCGTCGCAATCTGCTTGATCCTGTCCTGCCCCAGGGCTATCGCAGTTGAATAAACTGCTGGATGATGGCGAGTAGATAGTCATCATCCCACCCCGCCTTTTTGCGTTTCCCTTTCTTGGAGCCTTTTGAGGGCTCTTTCTCAGTGGCATTAAGCGCCAGTTTGCGCAGTAGCGCCAAATTTTCTGCGCCATAATCGCGACGCGTACGATTTTCATCTTCCTTAAACGTGACATCCAGCACCCAGTGCAGGCTATTCTCAATGGCCCAATGCTGACGGGTCACATCGATCATACGCTCTGGCGTCATGGCTTCACTCAACAAGTAATAGGCACTTTCTTCTGTTACTTCATCAGCCAGATCCCGACGCCGCGTCACGCGCCCAACCGCGCTTAAACCGGGCCACTGATGGCCTTCCTGGAGCCAATCCAAGTCCGTGATAACAGTGGCTGAGCGCGTTTCAATGCGACCGTGGCCACTATCTGTCACGGCAGTTGTTTCGGCCTCATGCGCCATCATGAAACGGATGTCGTCGAAAAGCGTCTTTTGGTTACCTTTTACAGCCAATACGTACTGACCATTAGCCTCTACGATCTGTTCAGAGAGCGAGCGCTGACAATGCATCGCATCGGCCGTGATCGTCACATCCGATAACGACAACCACTCGAGTAGCTCGGGAACGGCCTGAATCTCGTTGGACTTTTTATCGACCGATAGCTGCCCCAATACCAAACGTTGCTCCGCGGCCCAAACATTGACAAGGTGTAGTGGTGATTGTCCGTCGACATGGTCATAAGCACGCCTAAGGGACTTGCCGTCTACAGCGACGACGCCTTCTACTTTTGCGGCAAAATCCGACATGAACGTCAAAAAGCGCTCATGAAAGGCCCGTGGATCCAGATACCGAAAAACGCGGCTGAACGTATCGTGACTTGGCGTTCCGTGCGGCAGCGAGAGGAAACGACCCAAAAAATCCGCTTTCGAACGGGCGAATAACGCCATATCGGAACAGTCTTCGGCACCGCTGATGACGGCGCAGAGGGCAATGAATAAGACCTCGTTTAACGGATATCGAACATTGCTACCTCTGGGGTCAGGAAGGTTATCAAAGCATGACGTCTCGATGAGCATGATCTCTCTCTGATAAAGCAAATGGCAATGCTTTCAGGATGCTTGCTCATGGGACGGTATGTCTAATCTATCTGCGATAGCCCTGTGTCCTGCCCCAAGGTGCCTGCAACCCGGAGGTGTAACATGTAGAGTCCGTGCAAGCCTTGACAGGTCAAAACATATCAGCCCGTTTTCCTGCCATTCTCCAGGCTGGCACGCCCGAGGCACCTTATTACACCAATTCCAGTCAATTGCCGGTGGGCCATACCGATGATCCCTTTGAGGCGCTTAGCCACCAGGATCCCTTACAGACGCGTTATACCGGCGGCACGGTATTGCATCTCTATATACGCGAACGGATTACCTCGGCCTCGGCCTGCCGCAAGCTGGTAAAAACGGCGCTCTCTCACTTTCGCTTACCGTACCTCACAGTGACACCCACTTTTTCGATCTGCCCGGTACATGGCTACCTGGCCGGTGAACACGAGTTCTGCCCCAAGTGCGATGAAGCACTCTGGGCGCAAACGGAGAGCGCAACCGACGTCGCCACGGCATGAGGCTTTTGCCTCATTTTTATCAACACGTTAAAGGAGCACACAAATGCAAACCACTCGATACGCCAACTTGCCTACTGAACAGCGTCAGCGCTGCGAAGTGTGGACCCGGGTTATGGGTTACCACCGGCCAGTGAGCCAGTTCAATATTGGTAAGCGCGCCGAACACCGGGAGCGCCGCCATTTTACTGAAAGCGCCGCCTCTCGATAGCTAACTTTCACACTTCACTCACGACTGCTGGGTGCCTGGCGACAGGCACCCAGCAGGGATTATCACTATGTCTATTATCGCGACGCTTGACGACACCAGCGCGGTCCCCGGCTCGATCCGCCTGCCTATCGCCGGTCTCGTCCCCATGACGACGCTGGACTACCCCGACCATCTGGCGTGCGTTGTCTTTCTACAAGGCTGCCCACTACGCTGCGGCTACTGCCACAATCCCACCATGATCGTGCCGCGACGAGGCGAGCCTCAAGAGTGGCAGACGGTGCTTGAGTTTTTGGCTTCTCGTCAAGGTCTGCTGGAAGCCGTTGTTTTTAGCGGAGGGGAGCCAACCCTGAATACCGGTTTGCCAGCGGCAGTTAAGCAAGTAAAAGCCATGGGATTCAAGGTAGGATTGCATACCGCCGGCGTTTATCCTGACCGCTTAGCGCGGCTCTTGATACACCTTGACTGGGTGGGATTGGATGTCAAAGGGCGTGGAGAAGCATTTGATCGTATCTGTGGTCGCCCCGGTATGTGGCAACGACATGCCCGCAGTTTGGGGGCCTTAATTGAAAGCGGGGTCAGCTTTGAATGCCGCACCACCATCCACTGGCAAGACTTTCAGCTTGGCGACGTGGAACGCCTGGCGCTCACCCTTGCCGACTGCGGAGTACGTCACTACGCGCTCCAGCTGGCTCGCAACGAGCAATGTCTGGACCCAAGCTATACTGAGCCTGTTAACGACGCCCCCTCTAACGCTCGGCTGAATGCGCTGGTCAAACGCCTGAAACCGTATTTTAGCCGACTTGAGGTACGCCACTAATGCTTCCCTTTTGGACCCAGATCAACATTAAACGTCCATGTTGTGATTGCAACTTACTGAATATTCATACAACATATTTGTTTAATAGTTTGACTACTAGCGGAGCACAGCGCCCTCCATGCATCTTACCCGATTCACCGATTATTCAATACGCGTATTGATTTTTCTTGCCGTAAAAGGAGAAGAGCGTTCTACTATCAATGAGATCGCAGAGACCTTTGATATCTCTCGGAATCATTTGATGAAAGTCGTTCAAGAGCTTAGTCAGAGGAACTATGTGACAGCTATCCGAGGCAAGAATGGCGGCCTACTACTGACACGCGACCCTGCCACTATTGTGCTGGGCCAGCTTGTGCGCGAAATGGAACATGGCATGGAATTAGTCGAGTGCTTTCATAGCGATAATAGCTGCATTATCACCCCCTCGTGCCGGCTACGACCCATCTTGAACGAAGCACTGACAGCATTTCTGGCGGTACTTGACCGTTATACTCTGGCAGACGTGTTGACCAATCGTTATCCGCAGTTGGCGGGATTAATGCGTATACCCACCGTCAACACCTGACGATCACTAGAAACAAGCCTATTGATGTCAGACAGGAAAGCCCTCCCTAGTTGCACTACAATAAATGCATTATAGATACACTTTAAGCTCACTATTAATGATCTCCACTTTGTCCAATGAGGTTGTCTATGGCTATCACTCCCCCATCCATGCCCTCCGTTGCTCAATCTGAGGCGCCACTAACTACAGACGCACCTAATAGCTTTAAGAAATGTCGCGGGCGCGGCGTAGCTATCATCGTGTATATGCTCTTTCTGGGTAGCGTGTTAGCGGTCGTCACCGCTCCCATTGGGGTGCTCATCGCCCACATGAAAAAACACGATGCTGAAGAATGGGTCGCTTCCCATCTGCAGTTTCAGATTCGAACGTTCTGGTTAGGGCTATTAGGCGGGGTGTTGTTCACGGCTATTTGGCATCTACTGGGCTGGATCGGGCTACCCGCAGTAGCCCCCTGGGCACTAGGCTATCTCTATTTTACAGCCTGCCTGATATGGATGGTGGGCCGTTGTGGGGTAGGCATTACCCATCTCACCAACAACCATCCAGTGGCTAACCCGCGAAGCCTTGCCTTTGGCGGTGCCCGAGTCACCCTGGCTGATCGCTAGGGCCTGTTGACGTTTCATCGCGAACCGTGAGTGAAACGTCAACAGGCCCTAATGAGCGCTTGAGCACCTCAATGGTTTTAATACGCCTGCATCAGAACGGATTGCAGGCGCCATGTATTATTCGTTCAGCCGTCCTGCCCGTCCACACGCGCCTGCATCAACGGCCAAGTATAGTGCACTAGGAATATACTGTAGGCCAAACACCAGGCGATAATGCTCAGCGTGTAGGTCCAGTGGGTGAGCTGGGG
>NZ_JBANSN010000045.1:0-19253 GCF_037070215.1 Vreelandella arctica
ATAACCCTCTTGTCCTTCTGTGTAGCGCTGTACGACTAATAGCTTGAACGCTTCCTTATACTTCGCCATGAAAAACACCCCAATCGCTGGATGAGTGTCCAACTTTTGGGGTGCAGTTCATCTCTCGCGGGCTCAGTACCGAATGGTTAGGCCTAGACCTAATCAATCAGCGGCAGCAGCGTATTCAAGCTATCCCGGGCATCGCCGTAGAACATGCGCGTGTTCTCTTTGAAGAACAGCGGGTTCTCGATACCGGAGTAGCCGGTGCCCTGGCCACGTTTGCTGACAAACACCTGCTTGGCCTCCCACACCTTCAATACCGGCATACCGGCGATGGGGCTATTGGGATCTTCTTCGGCCGCAGGGTTCACGATGTCGTTGGAGCCAATCACGATCACCACGTCGGTGGTGGCGAAATCGTCATTGATTTCATCCATCTCCAGCACGATGTCGTAAGGTACCTTGGCCTCCGCCAGCAGCACGTTCATGTGCCCTGGCAAGCGGCCCGCGACCGGGTGGATACCGAAGCGCACGGTCTTGCCCGCTGCACGCAGTTTACGCACCAAATCGCTCACCGCCGTTTGCGCCTGGGCCACGGCCATACCGTAGCCCGGTACGATGATCACGCTGTCGGCATCGTTCAGGGCGCTTGCTACGCCACCGGCGTCAATCGCCACCTGCTCGCCTTCGATCTCCGCCGCAGGCCCTTGGCTGCCACCAAAGCCGCCCAAAATGACGTTGATAAAGTTGCGGTTCATCGCCTTACACATAATGTAAGAGAGAATCGCACCGGAGGAGCCCACCAGCGCGCCAGTCACAATCAGCAGGTCGTTGGAGAGCGTGAAACCGATAGCGGCCGCCGCCCAGCCGGAGTAGCTGTTGAGCATTGAAACGACCACCGGCATATCGGCGCCGCCAATGCCCATGATCAGGTGGTAGCCGATAAAGAAGGCCAGCGCAGCCAGCACAATCAGCGTCCAGAAGCCCGCACCGTTCAGGTAGAGAATTGCCAGCAGCAGCGACAGTACCGCCGCCCCGGCATTCAGCATATGCCCACCGGGCAACTGGCGGGGTTTACCGTCGACCTTGCCAGCCAGCTTACCAAAGGCAATCACCGAGCCGGTAAACGTCACCGCGCCAATAAAGATGCCTAACACCACCTCGACTTGCAGGAACATCAGTTCGTCGGGGGCTTTGGTGGCGACCAGCGCGGCGAAGGCGGAGAACTGATCCAACGATGCCTCGGCGGCACGCGCCGCCATCACCCGGCGGCGCTCTAAATCCGCGCTCCAGGCCACCAATACCGCCGCCAAGCCCACAAAGCTGTGGAGTGCGGCCACCAGCTGAGGCATTTCGGTCATCTCGACCTTGCCCGCCACGTAGGCGCCAATACCAGCGCCAATCAGCATCATCGGGATCAGCCACCAGTAACCGCCAATGCCTGGGCCGAGAGCAGTGAAGAACACCGCCACCGCCATGCCCACGATGCCATACCATACGGCCCGCTTGGCTTTCTCCTGGTTACTCAAGCCGCCCAGCGACAGAATAAACAACACACTTGCCGCAATTGCCGCGGCAGATACGAATCCTTGCTCTAACATATCGTCTCTCCGCCGCTTAGGATTTTTGGAACATGGCCAGCATCCGGCGTGTCACCAGGAAGCCACCCACGATATTGATTGATGCGATCAGTACTGAAATCGCCGCCAGCACGCTCACCACTGCGCTGCCGGAGCCAATCTGTAGAATCGCCCCCAAAATAATGATGCCCGAGATCGCATTGGTCACCGCCATTAGCGGCGTATGCAGCGAGTGGCTCACTTTCCAAATCACCTGGAAGCCGATAAAGCAGGCTAGTACAAAGACAATGAAGTGCTGCATAAACGAGGCTGGCGCTACTTGACCCAGCAACAGCATCAGTACGCCGCCAACAGCCAATAGGCTCACTTGACGCTTGGTTTGCGCTTTGAAGGCGGCTAGCTCAGCGGCCTTTTTCTCTTCCGGCGTGGGCTCTTTCTCTTTCTTCTTGGGTTTTGAGGCGCCAATCGCTTTCACTTTGGGCGGCGGCGGCGGGAAGGTGATTTCGCCCTGATGCGTCACCGTGGCGCCACGAATCACGTCATCTTCCATATTATGGTTGATTACGCCGTCTTTCTCGGGCGTCAGATCGGTCAACATATGGCGGATATTGGTGGCGTAGAGCAGCGATGATTGCGTTGCCATGCGGGAAGGAAAATCGGTGTAGCCGATGACTACGACGCCGTTATCCGAGACCACGCGTTCATCAGGCTTGGTCAGGTCGCAGTTACCGCCTTTCTCAGCGGCCAGATCAATAATCACCGAGCCCGGCTTCATCGCCGCGACCATATCTTCCAGCCACAGCTTGGGCGCAGGTTTGCCGGGAATCAGCGCGGTGGTAATCACGATATCCACGTCCGGCGCCTGCTCGCGGAAGCACGCAAGCTGCTTTTCGCGAAACTCCGGGCTTGAGGGCGAGGCGTAGCCACCGCTTTCAGAACCGTCCTGGCTATCCTCGAAATCGAGGAACAGGAATTCGGCGCCCATGGATTCAATCTGCTCGGAGACCTCGGGGCGAACGTCAAAGGCGCGTACGACGGCACCCAGGCTGGTAGCCGTACCGATGGCCGCCAAACCGGCCACACCGGCACCAATCACCAGCACTTTGGCCGGCGGCACTTTACCCGCCGCGGTTACCTGGCCGGTGAAGAAGCGGCCAAAGTTATTGCCCGCCTCGATCACCGCGCGGTAACCGGCGATGTTGGCCATGGAGGAGAGCGCATCCATCTTCTGCGCCCGTGAAATCCGCGGCACCATATCCATGGCGATCACGGTGGCGCCCTGGGCCTTGCACTTCTCCAGCAGCGCTTCGTTTTGCCCGGGCCAGAAGAAGGCAATCAGCGTTTGACCTTCACGCAGCCGCTCGGCCTCTTCATTCGAGGGCTCGCGGACTTTAATGACCACCTCAGCGTCGCGCCAGAGCGCGTCAGCCCCGTCCACCACGGTAACGCCAGCATCGCGATAAGTGTCGTCATTAAAGCCCGCGGCCAAGCCAGCGCCGCTTTCCACTAAGCACTCGTGGCCTAGCTTCTGAATCTGTTTGGCGCTCTCAGGGGTCAGCGCGACACGCGCTTCCCCCCGGGCACTCTCCTTCGGTGCACCTATTTTCACTCGCGTTCTCCCATTATTGATAGTTCTGCCCCGCCACTACCCAGCTGGGCGCGACACTATAACGACGTCATTCATAACGCCTTTTAGCAGTCTAGGATCTAACGGGGTGACTGCCAGATACTATTCAACCTTTGATACAACAGCGTTGTTTAATTACAACATAGGTAGTGTGCATGATGGCTAACCTAACGTCTAAACTCGTTAGCAAACTCAGTAAGCACTTGATAGAGCCACACGTTAGCAGGATCGTTGGCATACAGCCCATGCTGAATCAGGGTCATTTTCAACGATGGTAGCTCCTTGGGTGGCTCCACCAAGCGCACCGGCAGCATGGTCACAAAGCGCTCCGCCATTTGCCGCGGCAGCGTCATGATCGCTTCAGTCAGCGCCACTACGCGGGCCGCCGCAATGTAGTTAAGGTTTTTAGAGATCACCCGCCGGGTTAAGCCGTGCTGCGCTAAACAGCTATCAATGTTGCTGGGCAGCAGGCCGCTGATATCAGCCAGTTCCACATGGGGCTCTCGGGCAAACTGCGCAATTTCCAGTGCCTCGCCTACGCGCTCGTTATGGCTAGCGGCTAGGCAGACCAGTTCCTCGTCCATCCACGGAGTCTGAATCACGCCGCTGGGTAGCACACTTTGGCTATCCAGCCCGACGACCATATCCACTTGGCGCTGCTCTAACCCCTCGCTCAAGACCTCCTGAGTAATGAGCTCAATGGAAAAACTGATACCCGGCGCATAGGCCAGCAGTTGACTAAGAAACGTCGGGTACATCACTTCTTCAAAATAGTCCGTCGTCGCCAGCGTAAAACGGCGAGTGCTATTAGCGGGTGAAAACAGCGCAGGCGGCGCCAAGCCTTCCCGCAACAGCGCCAGCGCCTGCTGTACGACTGGCTGCAGCGCCTGTGCCCGTGGGGTGGGTTGCATGCCCTTTTCGGTACGAATAAACAGCGGGTCATCCAGTGACTCACGCAGGCGTTTTAGCGAATGGCTCAAGGCTGGCTGGCTCAAATAAAGTCGTTCAGCCGCGCGCGTAACGTGGCGTTCACGCATGAGCGCCTCGAATACCAACAGCAGGTTTAAATCAAATTGGCGGAGCGAACGCATAACGACTCACTATTGATAGGACGAATGATTTCATTCTAAACATTCATTTTATTCATCGCTAAAAATTCCTTATCGTCGCGCTTCTTTGTAGCCAACACCCCTGCGCCAGCCGCACTTTTACTGCACGCTGATAGGAGAACACTCTAGGTGAACCAATCGCAGATCATGCCCAGCCTGTTTGGTGATGTTATCTCCACGTTTATGGGCGTGCCCAAAGCCACTGACCCGCACGCGACGGATGCCGAGGTCGTGGTGAGCGGTGTGCCCTTTGATCTGGCTTGTTCTGGCCGTGCAGGTACTCGCATGGGGCCGAATGCTATTCGTCAAAGTACCGCTAACTTGATCTGGGAAGGCAAACGCTGGCCCTGGGATTTTGCCTTGGAAGAGCGCCTCAAGGTGTGTGATTCAGGCAACGTGGATTACGCCTACGGCGAGCCTGAAAGTTTGGTCGATAATCTGGAAAATCATGCCCAGCACTGGCTAAGTGCGGGCAAAAAAATGCTCACCCTGGGCGGCGACCATTACATTAGCCTGCCGCTACTGCGCGCTCATGCACGCGTGCACGGGCCGCTGGCACTGATTCACTTTGACGCCCACACCGACACCTACGAACAAGGCACGCGCTTCGACCATGGCACCATTTTCCATCACGCCCTCAAAGAGGGCCTGGTCGTGCCCGAGCACTCGCTGCAAATTGGTATTCGCACCAGCTACGACCGCCACAATCACCCTTATGAAGTGCTGGATGCGGACTGGGTCAACGACCACGGTGCCGCCGCTGTACTGGAGCGTATTCGCGCCAAAGTGGGTCACCACCCTGCTTATGTCAGCCTGGACATTGATGGCCTGGACCCCGCCTACGCCCCTGGCACAGGCACCCCGGTCTGCGGAGGCATGTCTACCGACCTGATGCTGAAAGTCATTCGCGGCATGGTGGGCATGGAATTGGTTGGCATGGACGTGGTGGAAGTCAATCCTGCCTACGATCACGGCGACATTACGTCGCTCGCTGCTGCGACGTTAGGGCTTGAGTTTTTATATACGTTGGCGGCGTCTAAAGGCGTTTGATAGTTAGCCCCCGCCGTCTCTTGGCTTTTATGGCATTGAGATGGCGGGGGCGAAACAGACTACCCTTGAGAGGCCGCCAGCGCTTGATCAATATCCGCCAGCAGATCGTCGATATGCTCGATGCCGATCGATAGGCGCACCATATCCGGCGTGACGCCAGCGGCTTTTAGTTCCTGCTCGTTGAGTTGGCGGTGCGTGGTAGAGGCGGGAATAGAAGAACAGCTTTTGGCATCGCCGATATTCACCAAGCGAAGAATCAGCGCCAGCGCATCGTAGAAGCGCTCACCAGCGGCCTGCCCACCTTCAATGCCAAAACTAAGAATCCCCGAGGCATGGCCGTTCATATAACGCTGGGCCAGCGCATGATCCGGATGGTTTTCCAAGCCAGCATAATGCACCCAGGTGACTAATGGATGGCTTTCCAGATGCTTGGCAACCGCTAAGGCATTGGCACAGATACGCTCGATGCGTAGCGACAGCGTTTCCAACCCCTGCAGCAGGTTCCAGGCTGCTTGAGCAGAAAGCGCCGCGCCCATATTACGTAGCGGAACCACCCGGGCGCGGGCAATAAAGGCCGCATCGCCCACATCACGGGTATAGCTCACACCGTGGTACGAGACATCAGGCTCGTTGAGTAGCGGAAAGCGGCTGGCATTCTCGGCCCAGGGAAAGGTGCCCGAATCAACAATCACACCGCCCACCGTGGTGCCGTGGCCGCCGATATATTTAGTCGCCGAGTGGACAACGATATCCGCCCCGTGCTCAATCGGCCGACATAAGAACGGCGTCGCCGTGGTGTTATCGACAATCACCGGCACTCCATGACGATGCGCCGCTTCAGCGAGCTTTGTTAGGTCGACCACGCCACCCGAGGGGTTACCAATGCTTTCGCAGAAAACCGCTTTGGTACGCTCATCGATCAGCGCTTCGATGCCATCAATATCGTCTTTGTCGGCAAAACGCACCTGAATGCCTTGGCGCGGCAAGGTGTGGGCAAACAGGTTGTAGGTACCGCCATACAGCTCGCTGATCGAGACAATGTTATCGCCCGCTTCAGCAATGGTCTGGATCGCATAGGTGATCGCTGCCATTCCCGATGCCACCGCTAGCCCAGCGATACCGCCTTCCAACGCGGCTACCCGCTGCTCCAACACGGCGCAGGTCGGGTTCATAATGCGCGAGTAAATGTTTCCTTCGACTTTAAGATCAAAAAGATCCGCCGCGTGCTGCGCGTTATCGAATGAAAACGACGTGGTTTGATGAATTGGCACCGCCACGGCGTTTTGTGAATCAGGCGAATAGCCATGGTGAAGAGCAATGGTTTCTGGCTTCATGAGAACGGCTCGCTATTTTGTTATTGAGATCCGCTAGTGATCCTAAACAAGCACTGAAGGGAAGGCCAATAATCGTTTAGCCTTCCGAGCCAACGTCATGCTTAACAGTGAAGGCGCTCACCCATGCCACTCGCTGCGCGCCACTGCGTCATGGGCGTGGAGCCTTTTGGTATCGATGCACCATAGCCATGCCGTGCCTCAGGGTATTTCATGGCTGTACATTATGTGTTTAGTTTAGGATTAAAAGTATCGTGGCTCGCTGGATTGATCTGCAATACGAGAAGCGACGGGAGGACTTTGTTATTTCTAGGTAGGTAGATATCACCATGATTAATCGTGAAGGCATTCATCAGCGACCAGACCAAGTGATTGATATCACGGGTTGGGGTGTTCACCAAGATTATGAAGTCTTTCCAGTAGGCGCTCGCGATAAAACACTCCGCGTCTGTCCTGACCCAGCTCCTTATGATTTTTGTATGCCTGGGCACCGCTATTTATTTAAAGAAGCTATCAAAAGCGCGAAAAACTCTGATAAGCCTCGCTACCCTGACCAATACTGGTCTGAGGTGATCGCTTTTCATATTGGCAGATTAATGGGTCTTACGCTCCCTCCCGTTTTTGTTGCCATTGATTCCTCTAGAAACGAACCAGGTACAGTAAACGAATGGTTCATTGGTTATGCTGATAGCGAGGAAGATCGCTACTTTCCTGGCGGGGATTACTTGCAACGGCGTATTGCAGAGTACGATAGGGAGAAGGGGAAACAGCACAATTTAACAACCATTATCGAACTAAGCCGTGTGTTAGAGAGAGGCGGATGGCTTGCTCATGATTGGCGACAGTACTGGGGGCTTTGCCTATGTTTCGATGCGCTAATCGGCAATACTGACCGCCATCAGGAGAACTGGGGGCTGATTTGGGGAGAAAATGATCCAACGGCCCGCTACACACCTTATTTTGATAATGGCACCAGCCTCGGGCACGAGTTGCAGCCCCAGAAAATGCAGCGCATGATGCGCGACCATAACGAATTCAATGCCTACCTTAAAAGAGGGCAGCACCACATGCGCTGGGCCAAAGGCGACAAAAAGCGCCTGCCGCTTATTCAGGGCGTTACTCAGTATTGTCAGCAATTCCCTGCTATTCGACCAATACTGATAGAACGCTTACAACGTTGGTGCGATGATGACCTTAGAGACATCCTGAATGACTTAACTTACTTTGACATCCCACATCCCATTACGCAACAACGTGCTGACTTCATAGCGTTTTTGACTCTGACAAGGAGAGAGCGCCTGTTACAGGCTCTGGAGAACTGATATGCCCCGCTTAATCGAACACTTGGTAGAACCACACCGGCTGCTGCTTTATTGGCAGGCACGCGAGAGCAAAATGCGCTCTCGCCACCTAGTGGGTGAACTGTTCAAGCGGGACGATAAAGTGGTTCTGGTGTATGACCTAGACAGTCCAGAGCTGGCAGAAGCCAAACGCTTAGGCTTTCGAGGCTACCCGGCGTTTCCTATGAGGCAAGCCGAGCACAATCATCAGGTGCTGGAGGCTTTCACTCGCCGCTTGCCGCCACGCAGTCGTCGTGATTTTGGGCGTTATCTGGAACTACGCGCTATCCCAGAGGATGCCAACATTAGCGACTTCGCTTTACTGGGTTACAGTGGCGCCAAGCTACCCAATGACGGTTTTGAACTTGTTCACCCTTTCGACAATCCACCTGAAGCCTTCGAGGTATTAATCGAAATAGCAGGCTTTCGGCACGAATCACAGCTTGAGATAACAGATTTACAGGTAGGCAGCAGCGTTCAATTTGTCCCCGAACCTGAGAACCCTGTGGATGCTGATGCTATCCGCATCGAAAGCGCTGGGTGCACACTGGGCTATGTCCCGAGAGGGAACCTCGACATGCTGCACCGAATGTTAAAAGAAGGCGCGATCCTCGAAGGGGAAGTATTTCGCACCAACGGGACATCAGAACGCCCGCTTGTCTATATTCTGACGCGTCTTTTAAGAGGTGACCTACCCTTTCAAGCGCTAAAAATGCAAGCTTAGACCCATTGATGTTGAATACTCCATTATCTAGAGCTCTCCCTTGCCGCTTGCGCTTTGTATAGAGCAAGTAGGCCAGAAACAGCTCCCCCTCAATCACCAATTCCACTCAGTGCGCGCCACCGCGTCATGAGCAGAGTGGGCGCAGGGGCACACAGCCGATGCGCTGCTGCGAGGTAATGGTCACCTGACCCGACGAGAGCCTTACCGCACCGATCAGCATTTTCAGTGAGCCCCAATTCAATCCGAAGATGGTCAATAACGTGTTTGGCGATACGTCTGCTTATATCGGCGTCATGGATCCCTTGGGCGTGGGTCTGACGCTGGATGCTGGCCTTTACGATGCGTTGCTGGAACAACTGGCTAATGAGATTGCGCGCTGCACTGACGGCTAAACAGCTTTTTTCTTAAACAGCTTGCCGAGTTGATAGAGGTCGTGCATATATCTATCAAACTTCGTAATAAGCAGTGACGCAAAGATAAAGGCATAAATCAGCAGCATTACTGCCATGGGGTCGTTTAACCAAGCCAGCCAAGGTGTCGAGACTGGATAACCCAGCGTATAAACACTCATGGCAGCCAGTAGCTGAACCAAGAAACAGTTCAAAATAACCAGTGTAATCAACGCTGCGCGTATATTGGTACGCGGCAGCGTTGTTTTCCAAAACGGCAAGTGACGCACTTTTACGCTGTTTACATTCGCACTGCTATCGCCGTTAAAACACAACCGCGCTTTACGCCGCAACAAAGGAATCGCGTAGACGCCTTTTTCCTCTTCAGCAAAAGCCTTCAGTGCGATATCCCGATCGAGATTAGGGCTCAAGGCATTGGCTGCCGCTTGATCAAAGTCTGGCCGGGCATGGGTTTGCGTGGCGGTTTTGGCTTGGTCAGAAAGCGCTTGTAAGTGGCTTTTATCAGCCTTCGACAACTTTTTATCGTTGCCGACGTTGATGTTGTAATGAATTTCATACACCTGATACAGAGCTGCGGTCACGCCCACAAAGATCATCAAAAAGACAATATATATCAACATATTAACGGGCACCTCCTAAACAAAACCGAACCAGCTAGGCGATAAATAGCTTTGTTAGCGTTCAAACTAACTTAAGGACTATGCCTATGCACAGCTGACAAGTACAGGCTCAGAAAGCCTCAAAAAAGCCGGATCAGACGACGGATCGCAACCGTGGTAGTGCTCCACAGTGTGCATTAAAATAAGGAGATAAGAACCCCTAGCCACTTATCGCCGAAGATAATGGGCGTTAAACTGCTTTTACTATTCGTCTGGCTAATCAATACCAAACCGTCACGAGGACAGTTGACCAAGGTTACATCGTCAGAGATGACAGATAGGCAGGCTGGTCGATGATATCCGCCACATAATGCAGCCTTTCCTCCCAGTCCTCTCTTGTCAGTTGACCACCGAAGCACAAGCGCAGAGCTTCAGGGGGATGGTTGTCGGTACTAAAAGCAGCGCTGGCAACCGCACTAACGCCATGTGAACGTAATTGCACCGCCAGCTCTGAAGGGTTCCAGCCAGAGTGCTTGGGCAGCTTGAGCCATAGGTGGAAAGCACCTTTGGCAGACACGATGCGCTGACGTCCCAGAATCTTCTCGGCTATTTCAAGGCGGGCAATGGCCTCGATACGGATCGCTTTAAGCATGGCATCTGCCGTCCCATCGGTTATCCACTCAGTGACCAGGGCGTCAATCAGCGGGCTGGACATCACCGAGGTGGCTCGAAGCGCCCCAGCGGTTCTCTGCGCCTGTCGCTTGGTGGGGGCGTGTAGAAATCCTGATCGCAAACCGGGGCCAAAACACTTGGCAGTCCCCGTCAGATAGTAAGTGAGCTCAGGGGCCAAGTTAGCAATAGGGACGATCTTCTCTTCGCTGAGCATGGTGTAAGCATCATCTTCAATAATCGGGATGCTATAGCGCAAGGCAACATCGGCCAAAGCTTCACGACGCCCCAAGGGAATAGTCGTCGTCGTGGGGTTTTGGATGGTGGGATTAATGTACAAAACGGCCACTTGACCCTGCTTACAGATATCCTCGAAGGAGCGAACAAGAGGGCCATCGGAGTCACGCTCCAATGAATGCAGGGTCAGCCCGAGCTGGGCCGCAATAGCCTTTAGGCCAGGGTAGACCAGGCTTTCGACACAAATTAGCTGACCTGGGGCTACCAACTGCATCAGTAGCCCAACCAGGCCGCTGTGAATACCGGGGCATATCAAGACCTGTTCCAGTGTCGTGTTGTCCAGCCGCCGATCCAGCCATTGGAGCGCAGCCACACGGTCATGATGGCTGCCACCAAAGGTTTGATAACGCAGCAGTGAGTAAAGATCACGCTGGGCCAACACCGAGATAGCGCTATCGCGTACTCGTTCAATCAACGTCGGTATCGCGGGCTCAATCATTAGGTTCATGGTCATCTCATAACCACTGCTCGGCTTCACTGACACTGCCTTACCTTTAATAAAAGTGCCCGAGCCCGGATGCGAGTCAATCAAGCCTCGCAGCTTAGCTTCGTTATAGGCACGCGCCGCCGTCGTGTAATTGATACTCAAAGCCCCCGCCAGTTCTCTCAGCGGGGGCAGTCGCTCGCGGGGCTGCAGCCGACCACTACCGATATCTTCAGCAATCAATTCAGCGACCAGACGATAAGCTGGCTGGCTGACCTCCTTGTCTAAACGTTTTCGCCAGCGTTCCAGCTCAGATGTATGCATATCTTCCCCGTCGTTAAATAAACATTGTTACCTACCCTTCTTATCGCCCAAAACTTATCACTGATGGACTAAAGATTGCACAAATAAAAAATTGATTGCATATGTACTTAATGGTGCAAAACATACTTTTAGTGCACAAATAAGGTGAAAAACACAGTTTTTTTGAAACATTAGCCTTTTATTATTTTTTTATCCTAAAAATTTGGTCAATTTTTAGGCTTAGAGCGACCTACATGATCGACAATTGATTGGATCAATAATCATATCAATTGGCACGTCGATTGCTCCGTATTGATCGTACCGCTTGTGTAAGCACGGCGGTTAACGACTCTCCCACTCGCAATAAACGGAGCTTAGACATGCCTACAGTGACGCAACCACTCAACAAGAAAGGCGATTTTCTGGTCGACTACGAAGAGAAGGTTTTTGAAGACGTAAAAGCGAAACCAGGCGAAAAAGCCCTGGTAACTTTTCATACGGTTGCCTTTGAGGGGTCGATCGGCTTCGTGAATATGCTGCAGGCAACGCGTTTGCTGCGTAAAGGCTTTGAAACCTCCATCTTACTGTATGGCCCTGGCGTCACTTTGGGTGTCCAGCGTGGCTTCCCGACCCTGGGCGATGAAGCGTTTCCCGGTCACATGAATTTCAACAATCAGTTGACCAAGTTTATGGCCGAGGGAGGCAAGGTCTACTCCTGCCGCTTTGCTCTTCAAGCACTCTATGGTCATGGCGAACCGTCACTCATTGAGGGCATCCGCGCGATCAATCCACTGGATGTGCTTGACCTCAAGCTGCTTCACGTGCGCGACGATGCACTGATCATCGATACCTGGACGGTCTAAGGGGAGCAGCGGTCATGGCACAAGCAAACATGACAGGAACGACCATAGTGCGGGCCGCTGCCGCTCAGCTTTCTCCCGATCTTGAGAGTGTTGGCGGCACGCTGGTCAAGGTACTGGATGCAATCGACGAAGCGGCCAGCAAGGGGGCTGAGCTGATCGTGTTCCCCGAAACCTTCGTTCCCTACTATCCGTACTTTTCATTTGTCTACCCCGCCGTGGCCTGTGGCGCCGAGCACTTACGGCTGTATGAACAGGCCGTGGTGGTACCAGGCCCGATCACTGATGCTGTCGCTGAGCGCGCTCGCACCCTGAGCATCGTCGTCGTGCTTGGCGTTAATGAGCGTGATCATGGCACCCTCTACAATACTCAACTGATCTTTGATAGCGACGGGCGTCTGTTGCTGAAACGCCGAAAGCTCACGCCGACCTACCACGAACGCATGATTTGGGGCCAGGGCGATGCCTCGGGCTTGAAGGTAGTGGATAGCGCCGTGGGCCGTGTTGGCGCCCTGGCCTGCTGGGAGCACTACAATCCGTTGGCACGTTATGCCCTGATGACCCAGCACGAGCAGATCCACTGCAGCCAGTTTCCTGGCTCGCTGGTCGGCCCAGTCTTTGCGGATCAAATTGAGGTAACCATCCGTCATCACGCCCTTGAAGCGGGCTGTTTCGTGGTTAACGCCACCGGCTGGCTAACCGACTCCCAAATCGAATCCATTACCCCCGACACCACGCTACAACGTGCTCTGCGTGATGGCTGTAACACCGCCATTATCTCGCCAGAAGGTAAGCACTTGGCCGAGCCGCTGAGCAAAGGAGAAGGCATCGTTATTGCCGACCTGGATTTCGCCCTGATTACCAAGCGTAAGCGAATGATGGATTCGGTGGGCCACTATGCGCGCCCTGAACTGTTGAGCTTAGCCATTAACGATATGCCCGCCCACTGCTGCCAGCCACTGGCCACTTCCGCTCAGGGCCATAATGCCCAAGGAGATGAAGATGAGTAAGCTCGCCGATCGCTCACGCTTGTTCACCGAACTTCAAACCCATGGCGTACGCCTGCAGGATGCATCACAAGAGCATGTCAGCCGACGGGGCGGCGCTGGCCCTTCTGACCATCAGGCAATAACCATCGATGGAATCACTATGATGGTGCCCGTCTATACCCAGTCGGCATGGCGTTCACCGTTTAGCGTAGTGTCAGGTGATGAAGGACATAGGCTGACTGAAAACACGATTCCTATGGCCGATATTACCTTTGCAGATACGCCCCACTTCTACGACCTGCAAACCGCTGACGGCGTCCCCTACACGCATATCGCCACCTTGCATAGCCGCGATGTACTGGCCACGACGGTACTGCAAACATGCATCCGCTATGAGAGCAGGCGCAAAGCCTGCAAATTCTGCTCGATTGGTCAATCACTCCAAGCCGGGCGCACCATTGCGCATAAGTCCCCAGACCAACTGGCCGAGGTGGCTAAGGCCGCTGTCGAGCTCGACGGTGTCAAACATATGGTCATGACTACCGGAACGCCAGCCACGTCTGACCGAGGAGCCAGCGTCCTTTGCGAAAGTGCCAGAGCCATCAAAGCGGCCGTGGATCTTCCGCTGCAAGGGCAGTGCGAACCACCGAAGGATCCCGTTTGGTATGCCCGCATGAAGGAAGCTGGCATTGACAGCCTGGGCATGCATCTCGAAGTGGTCACACCTTCGCTAAGAAAAACGCTAATGCCAGGCAAGGCCGAGGTTGGCATCGAAGAGTATATGCAGGCGTTTCGCGATGCTGTTGACGTCTTTGGCCGCGGGCAAGTCAGCACTTATATTCTTGCCGGGCTCGGGGATACCCGCGAGGCCATTCTGGAAACCTGCCAACACCTAATCGAAATCGGCGTTTATCCCTTTGTAGTGCCGTTCGTGCCGATTAACGGCACGCCATTAGAAGACCATAAGCCGCCCAGCGCCGACTTTATGGAGTCGATCCTGGCGCCGTTGGGCAGACGTCTCAAGCTCGCAGCGTTGCGCTCTAGCGATATCAAAGCGGGCTGCGGGCGTTGCGGTGCCTGTTCAACGTTGTCTGAGTACGAGCGCTAACAGCACGCGAAACGCTTAATAGAGGAGTGCCCGATGATGTCAACATCCGACGCCTATTCGGCCTATTCCAACTACCGGATCAAGTGGGCGAGCCTGCCTTGGGAAACCGATGAAGCAATGGCATTGCGGCGGCGCGTTTTCTGCGATGAGCAGGCAATATTTGATCAGGACGACCGAGATGCCATCGATGACTCAGCCCACCTACTCGTCGCTTTAGGGTGCACAGGAGGATGGTATGAGCAAGTGGTGGGGACAGTGCGTATTCACGAATCAGAACCTGGACTCTGGCATGGTTCGCGTCTTGCTGTTGACCCAGCCTTCCGCGCCCAAGGCCGCCTAGGCTCCACGCTGATTCGGCTGGCCGTCTCCAGCGCTCATGCATTGGGCTGCCAACGCTTTTTGGCCCGGGTACAGGCCCAGAATGAGGCTCTTTTTCAACAGTTGCACTGGCGAAGCATTGGAGAGGAATTAATCCTTGATCGACCTCATGTCGTCATGGAGGCCGACCTTACCCACTACCCCCCTTGCCACTCTCCTCTTAGCGGCTTTGTTGTGCCTGGGCGTCAACGCCAACCTCTCGCTGAGCTGGCGCCTGGGCTGCTTAAGATCCTTTCAGCCCCCGCACTGAGACAAGCATCATGAGCCAAAAGCAACGACTCGACCTAACAGAACTGCTCCAGAAAGTGCACGATTATAGTGGTCTTGCCCATAAGGCCGATATCGCGCGGATCGCTCCCAACCTGACAGCACTGCCCGATGGCTGGCATCCCAACGGAGACGATACCGCGGCCATTCCCAGCGGCGAAGGCTACACACTGTTGGCGATGGAAGGGCTACTTACCGCCTTCGTCGCCGAGGATCCTTGGTTTGCTGGCTGGTGTTCGGTGATGGTTAACGTCAGTGATATCGCCGCAATGGGCGGGCGGCCCCAGGCAATCGTCAATGCTCTATGGAGCCATGACCCAGAAAGCGCTGAACTAATTGCCAAAGGCATGCGTGAGGCTGCCGACACCTTCCGCATTCCCATCGTCGGTGGCCACACCAACCTGCGCTCCAATCAGCCGCAATTGGCGGTCGGCATCCTGGGTCGAGCCCAATGCCTGCTGAGCAGTTTTGCGGCGCGGCCTGGGCAATTATTAGTGGCGGCTATCGACCTGCGCGGCGCCTATCAAGCGCCCTATCTGAATTGGAACGCGGCCACAACGGCGCCCGCTGAGCGTTTGCGTGACGACATCGAACTGCTTCCCTGTATTGCTGAAGCGGGCTTGGCTATCGCAGCCAAAGATATCAGCCAGGCCGGTCTCCTCGGTACCACCTTAATGCTCATGGAGAGCGCTGATGTAGGCGTGAGCATTAACCTTGACGCCACCCCGAAACCCGAGAGAGTCACTTGGCAGGACTGGCTTTGCACCTTTCCTAGCTTCGGTTACCTGCTCACCACGGATCATGAACACCTCCCCATGCTGCTGGAGCGCTTCCATGCCCGTGGCATCGCCGCCGCGCAGATCGGCGAGATCGTTTCCTCACCGCAGCTCTGGGTAGAAACCGACAATGATCGCCAGTTGTTCCATGACCTTTCAACGACTCCATTAACCGGACTGAGTCGTCCCCAAATGCCCATTCCCCAACAGGAGCTTTGAGCATGCCAGCCATACACTTCCACGTTCGCTGGCCAGACGGCAGCGAAGACCAGTGTTACTCACCCTCCACCGTTTTAAAGGAGTACTTCCAGGTCGGCGAGCGTCTCAGCGTCGATGCTTTTGTGGAACGCGCCGACATAGCCCTAGAGGCGGCCAGCCAGCGCGTCGAACAAAAATTCGGCTTCTTCTGCTCCAGTGCCATGGATCAGTCGACGGCTATCAAGGCCAAAGCCCAGCAGTTTGGCAATAATCCGCAGGACATGGTCGAAATTATCCGCATCGACTAGCACATCAAACATCTCATCAATCGTTGCAAAGAGAGAGCGATATGAAAGACCTACGTAAGCACTATTCTGCCATTATCATCGGTGGCGGTCAGGCGGGGCTATCCGTCAGCCACTACCTTCAACAACAGGCAATCGACCATCTCGTTATAGAGAAACACAGCTTAATGCATAGCTGGCAGACAGCGCGTTGGGATTCATTCACCTTAGTGACGCCGAATTGGCAGTGCCAGCTACCCGATCACCCCTACGACGGAGATGACCCTAAAGGCTTTATGCAACGAGACGACATCGTCGCTTACCTTGACCGCTTTGCCGCCAAGGTTCAGCCTCCCGCCCTCGAAGGCGTTGCCGTTAATCGCGTCAGTCTGAATAGCAACGGGAAGTACGCAGTGAAGAGTTCCGCGGGTGAGTTTAGCGCGGATCAGATCGTGGTGGCCTCCGGCGGTTATCATCTCCCTATCATTCCACGTATGGCAGAGCGATTGCCCGATCGGTTGTTCCAGCTACATTCCGCGGAATACCGAAGCCCTGAACAGTTACCCGAGGGGGCGGTGTTGGTGGTGGGCTCCGGCCAATCTGGCGCCCAGATTGCCGAAGACCTGCACATTGCTGGGCGAAAAGTCTTCCTCGCCACTGGTGATGCCCCGCGCGTGGCGCGTCAATATCGCGGCAAAGATGTTGTCGAATGGCTTGATGAAATGGGCTACTACGAGATGTCGGTCGATCAGCACCCATTACGTGAGGGAGTAAGAGATAACACCAACCACTATGTCACAGGACGTGACGGGGGCCGGGAGATCGACCTGCGCAAGTTCGCTCTCGAAGGTATGGAGCTATTCGGGCTATTAGAAGAGTACCGCAATGGGGACTTTATCTTTCGCGATAATTTGCAAGCCAACCTCGATCATGCCGACAGTGTTTACTGCAACATAAACCAGCGAATTGATGCCTATATCGCCTCCCAGGGTATCGAGGCCCCACCAGCGTCCGAGTACACGCCATGCTGGGAACCGAACCAAGAGCGTTCCGAGCTAAATCTGGTCGACGCAGGGATTAGCGCCGTTATCTGGTGCATCGGCTTTCGCCCTGACTTTCACTGGCTTGATGCTTCGGTATTCAATGGTCAGGGCCATCCCATACACAAACGCGGTGTCACCCAACAGCCCGGCCTCTACTTTATTGGCCTGCCATGGCTGCATACCTGGGGCTCTGGAAGGTTCTCTGGCGTGGCGGCTGACGCTGAGTACTTGGTTGAACGCATCAAAGCTTATCAGCGACAACAGGATACGGCGTTGCAGCCGCTCGCGGAGCAAGCGTCCGCCTGACGCGATTCATACTAGGCATTGGGTTACTATCAGAGTGTTGCTGCATCGTTACTAGGGCTTGTTAACACTCAATGGCATTAACGGCTAACCCACCTTTGGATGTTTCTTTGTATTTATCCAACATGTCTCTCCCTGTATCGCGCATGGTACGAATGACTTTATCCAACGATATAAAGTGAGTGCCATCGCCGCGTAATGCCATCTGAGCGGCATTGATCGCCTTTACCGTTGCGATGGCGTTGCGCTCGATACAAGGAATCTGAACTAATCCACCCACAGGATCGCAGGTTAATCCTAAATTGTGTTCCAACCCAATTTCTGCTGCGTGCTCTACTTGTTCCGGCGTTCCTCCCATCACATCAGCTAAACCGGCTGCCGCCATGGCACATGCCGACCCGACCTCCCCTTGGCAGCCCACTTCGGCGCCAGAAATAGAAGCATTTTTCTTGCAGAGAATGCCAATGGCGCCAGCCGCCAACAGAAAATCCACTACATTTTTCTCGCAGGCGTTGGGCTGAAACTTCATATAATAGTGTAAGACGGCGGGAATAATGCCCGCGGCGCCGTTGGTGGGCGCCGTGACCATGCGCCCGCCCGCGGCGTTTTCTTCGTTGACGGCGAGGGCAAAGATATTCACCCATTCCATCGCAGAAAACGTCGAGGCGATCAGGCAATCATTCTGCTCTGCCGCTTGAAGGCGTTGGTGAAGCAACTTGGCCCGTCGTTTGACGTTCAAGCCACCAGGCAATACCCCTTCATGGGCCAATCCATTGTCAATGCATTCACACATGACTTGCCAGATACGCCACAGCTCGTTTCTAACCTCCTCCTCTGTCCGCCAAACCTTCTCATTTTCCAGCATCAATCGGCTGACGCTTAGCTGCTCCTTTTTACATAGCGCTAAGAGCTCATCGGCGGTGTCAAAGTTGTACGGAATAATAGCCCCATCCAAATCGTCTAGCGGCATATCCACTTGGGCTTGCTCTACTACAAAACCACCACCCACCGAATAATAGGTGTTCTCATACAATAATTGGCGTTGAGGCGTAAACGCAGCCAGCCTCATGGCATTGGGGTGATGAGGCAAACACTCTTCATGAAAATAAATATCGCTATCCCACGTAAAAGTTACTTCTTTTTGTCGACCCAGATTTAACCGCCTACTCTCTTTTAGCGATTTTATGGATGGCTCAATCAGCGTGGGATCAATCGTGTCAGGACGTTCTCCCATCAGCCCCATAATGATCGCATGATCGGTGGCATGCCCAACCCCTGTCGCTGATAGCGAACCATAAAGATGAACCTCAAGATGTTCCACATCATTAAGCAGGTTGTTTTCGCGCAGCGCGTTTACATACTTAAAAGCTGCCTGCATAGGCCCCACGGTGTGTGAACTGGAGGGGCCCACTCCAATCTTAAAAAGGTCGAAGTGTAGTGGTCAAGTAAAACTGGCCACCGGTCCTGGATTCAACTAATAAGTGCAGCACCTGCGGTTTCTAGTGCTCCTGAGTATTCACCTAAGAACACCTGGGCTGGGGTTCGGTATCCCAGCCGCTTTCTTGGTCTATCGTTTAGCTTATT
>NZ_JBANSN010000046.1:0-19069 GCF_037070215.1 Vreelandella arctica
CACGCGATCGCCAGATATGTCGTGCCTGGCGGGTGGAAAGGCATGACAAAACGGGCCGTCAGCACCGATCAGCACGGTGGGTTTTGGCAATAACGGGCTTGCGAAAGCCAACTTGCACGGGGCGAAGGATCAAAAAGTGCTCGCTGGCGGTGATAGGGAAAGTGTCGGCGCCGGCTTCACGGATTCAGGTAACTGGCAGTATTGATAAGCTGATATACCATTTTTGAAAGCAGCACGCTTTTTTTATCTGCAATGAGAGATAATGTAGGAATGTTAATTTTTATATCGCTTGGTCCATAAAATTTGTGCTTTCTCTCAGGGTAAATGTCGACCTCTGAGTTTATGAGCCAACATTCATGCTCTGGACAGGCTTCTACGCCGGGGCATTGAAGTGTGCGTTGCCAAATCGCATAGCCATATGTCGTTATTTGGTTATGATAGCAAATAGGGCATACCTTATACGTTACTGGCCATGCCACAATGCCAGCACTGCATCCAGATTTGAGCATTACATGGCTTTTGTCTTTATAAATAATTTCGTTGAGTAGAGAGTTAAAGCTGGCTTCTGTGACAAAAGGTTTAAAAATAGGCAATAACGTATGACGGTAGGCGATGTCTTCTAAACTGTGTTTCCATATATGGCCCACCTGCTGCATTAATGCAGCAATATGCCCTTGAAAAAAAACAGCGGGTGCTATGTTGCGTGAGCCAAATAGTAAATGACAGGCTATTTTATCTTCATGGATTCCTTGCCTTTCAACAAAGCGCGCCAGAATACTCCCCAACAATTCGTCTTCATGTGCTATTGGGAAATGGGTCACCATATCTGTAACCCCTTTTTACGCTAGGGAGAGCAGGTATTGGCGGTAATATTTCGAAAAGCTAAGGGTGCGAATCGTCGCGTCGCTATCATTCTCTGACGCGCCATCCCAAAGCAGTGCTCTAGAAATAGCGATAGGGTCAACCGCGGCGTCGCCGTCTTCTGAGGGTGTGCCTTCTTTACCGTGTTCGCTTTCGATTGCTTGATGTTGCCTCTTATCGATTTTTTTCGTCTGGAGCGTGGCACGGTCATGTGGTAGATCATCAGCGATGCGAGCTGAAAATTTTCGCAATGTAGGCTCTGCGATAACGTACAGCCATGCTTCCACATCAATTTGGCCCGTTTTCCTTAAAATACGGCCTAGTACTTGACGATAGTGAAGCTCGGTTCTGATTCGGCTGAGGTAACAACACACCATGAGCCGTGGAATATCTGTACCTTCACTCACCATGCTGACCGCAACGATCCAGCGAGTCTGACTATTACGAAAGTGGTTGATCCTTTGCCGTGCTTGAGGTGTCTGGTTGTTTACAACCTCGACACTTTCCCCCTTTCTCAACAATATTTCAGATACTTGTTGGGCATGTTCAATATCGCTAACAACGACCAACCCACCCGCCTTACTCACGCTTTGGCGAACCTCATTCAGCTTTTGTATGCCAACGTCGAGTACAGCTTCGAGAATGTCGTCGTGGCGGAGCAGTTCTTCATAACGAATAGGAGACTCACCCAGTAATTGGGTTACTCCGCTAAATAGACGAACAGAGCTATTCGCCTCTTGCTCCTCCACCAACTTTATCAATGGGTTGTCAATCAGGGTTATACGTGGAGAGCGACAGACACCTTCTTGGATAGCCGCTTTAAGGTCATAACAGTAATCACAGACCAGCTGACCTTCGGGGTCACTATAGCGTGCTAACGCAACAGGTAGAACATCTGTTCTCCAGGGTGTGCCTGATAAAGCCAGGGTATATGTCGCATCGTCTTGTATATGCTGCAGTATTTTTTGTCCCCATAGGTTACTCAGTAGGGGATCATGGCCTGCGCAATGGTGTATTTCGTCGAAGACAGCCAGGACCCTGGCTTGTTTGAAGATTTCCCAAAACTCTGGCCGCTGATAATCCATGGACTGGTAGGTATACGCAGCACCAGAGGCTCCCAGCACATCACCAAACCGCTTGCCTAATACCGCAGAAAACGTACGGTTAAAACCTTCGACGACCTCACGTGATGGAGCAAAGCAGACCACCAAGTCTATTTTTTGATCATCCAGCAGCTGGCGAGCAAGTTCTGCAGCTAGATACGTTTTGCCACTGGCTGGTGTAGCCTGCACAAAGAAGTGTGGGTTTGATTGGTAGTGTTGGAGTGCTTTTTCAATGCACTCTACTTGCCAACGTCGCAGTGAACGCATTAAGGCCCCGTCTCCACACGTTGCAATACTTTTTCGATAGCATTGATATGGCCTAACAAGCGGGAGCTAAGGTCATGCGCCGCTTTAGAGTCACCTTGGATAACCTCTTTAAGCTCCGGGTATTCATGAATGAGGGCTTTAAACTTCTCGGCTTCGCCCAGGGCGGCCAAGAACTCCACTTTTACCTCTTTCAGATTTTTTCTGAGCTTTGCACTTGCACCTGAAGGTCGTGATATGGGCGCATGCTCGCTATGCGGAGAGGGACAAGCAGGCGACTTCGTTTTCGTTTTTTCTTTATCGATGACCAGGCGCTGACACCATGACTCAAAGGGTTCACCTGTAAGGTCAAGGCCTTGCGCATCTAAATGGATTACTTGATAGCGCTGATCCCGCTTTCGCTTTTCAGTATCCTTTTGAACCATGCCCACGCGAATCAAACGGCTGATTCGCTCGTAAATAAAGCGGCGTAAGTGCGCACGATACTGCGCCTCTATGCTGTGCCGTTCCGCATACTGGTTTCGTAGGTCTTTGACGGTGAATGTTGTGTTTTCTTGCCGCCTCAGCAGCTCGAAAATACGCGGATCTATCAAAGGATGCGTGCTTGGCATGAGGCCACCACCATAGGATACGAAAACCAAATGCGGATTATAGTCCGTGGATAAATAAGCCGCAACGCAAGAGAGTACCCGCACAAAAGAAATGAGGCGGGTATGGAAGGACTAGCGCAGGCACTTGGAAGGACAATTAGAGAAAAGCGAAAGGAAAAAGGGTATTCCCAGGAAGCTTTTGCGCTTGCAGTAGGCATTGACCGAAGCTATATGGGTAGGATTGAAAGAGGTGAGGTCAATATCACCGTTGCTAAGCTGTATACCATGGCCCGCATATTGGGTTACACACCCGCCGACTTGCTGACGGGCCTGGAAGCGAATGACCGCTTTGAAGATGAAACCGATTAGATGTGTTGAACAGCTATTTATAGCTTAAGCCTCTGAAGAGGTGGGACATTTGCAAGGGGCTTGCATCAAACCTTCGCATTACCGGCAATGACGGCTTGAAAACCAGCCTTGGTGATCGGTTGTTGCGCCGCATCCACCACCGTGCCGCCCAGGCGTGCCAACTTTTTAGAAAGCGACACTAGCTTGGCAAGCTGGAGTTTGCTGGGAGCAAGCATCTGGTTGCTTTTGGTAATTTTAATGCTCACGCCTTTAATAGGGGGAAGCTCTACGCTGCTTTCGGTTAAAGACGGCAGCTGCCCCGAAACATTAATATTCTCAATTTGAATCGGTGTACGAGAGGAGTCGCCCGCTACCTTATACGCCTTCGCGCTAGGCTCATAAACCGCATCCAAAGAAGCAAGCGCCAGGCTCAAGCGTTCATTCAAAGCAGGCGAAGGGCTCTTGAATAGCACTGTCACTTCCCAGGAAGCATGTTCGTTATTGAATAAGATAGGCGCTTCTGGCGTTGGCGCGGCAGCTCTCTTGGGGGTAGTGGCACCACTTGGGGCAAACGTCCATCCTTGCCTGCTCAACAATAAATAGATAGCAATACAACCGCAGGTAATGCTCATCCAGAGTGCGCATATCGCAGCGACTAGAAGGAGAGTGTGGGTGTCCATATCCTTATCTCATGGTTATGAGCAATTTACGTAACTGCTCGACACACGAAAATATTGACTGAACTGCACAAGCTTTGCAAGCTAACAAAAAGTGGCAGCTAGCGAGATAGTAACCCCTGGGTATGCTCCCGCTGTTGCTTAATGGCACCATCCAAAATATCCAGCAGCTTTTCGTAATCCCCCGGCATTTGCTCATCCATGCTGGTGGTTTCAAAACGCCTGAGCGTTTGCTGGGTGTCATCAATCAGTGCCTGCAGTTCGTCTATAACGCGCTGGTGCTCATTAGTGGTCATATAACCCTTGGGTTTGTAATGCCTGTACTCGCTGGTAAAGCACTCTAGCGCTATCAACGGCCACGCTTTCGTGTTGGTCTAGGGTGAGCAGCACATCCTGGCGCGGGTCGTTCATCGCTGCTTCCAGCTCGGTATGGTAGCGTTTCAGCAAATGCTCCAAATTCATACGAATCATCGCAAGTTCTAGCTGAAACTCCGCCTGTAACTTAGTGTATCGTTCTATGGGTACAGCGGTTGAGCTGCTTTCCAGTACGGTGCAGATCGTCAGCTCAATCTGTTTTTCAACAGCGTTAAGTTGAGGGACAAGTTTGGTAACAACTTCCAGAGCGGGGATGGTGGCTTTGTGCGGCTTCACGGTGCTCCTAATAGCGCTGGGTCATGGGCTTGAACTAAGGCTACCACCACCGCCAACAGGGCTAAGGGTTAATTAGCCCTGTTGAGTAACTGTATATTGCCACTTCTATAACATCTTGATTTTGCCCACAATGAGCGCTTGCTTGATCGTGATTAAGCTTCAGTTTAACCCAACAGAAAAATGCACGCTCTGCGACAGCTAATTGGCCTGGGTCAATTCTGAAGCACCCGCTTGCTGCCGCACCTGCGCGTGGATCCATCATTGCTCCATACATGGCATGTGCTACTTAATCAAACCTACTAAGCTTGAAACAGACGTGAACTAGGTTAACGATCACTAAGTGCCTATGCATAAGTAATCGTGTGCTCACTGCTATAGCCACCAAGCACCCGATTCATTTCGCTGCATAGCGTGGTAAAACCCTCGTAGGCGGTCAGTGGTAGCCAGCTGTACTTGATCCGACGCCAGAGGATTTCGATCAGGTTCAGCTCCGGCGAGTAGGTCGACAAAGGGATGACATGAACGCGATGATTCAGCCACTCCAGTCGCTTTCGCCCAAAGCCATGGGAACGATGCATGCTGGCATTATCCAGAATGACGATGGCAAAGGTGTCCGGGTCTTTCTGCGCAATGAACTGATCGAAAGCGGCGATCACGGTCGTCGTCATCCAGAATAGGCACCCGGCCACTCCGAGGCTTTTCGATGAGATCGTCAAGACCGGAGACTTCTCATTTCTTGAACCAGATCGAGAGAGTATTTCGTCGAACATCCAAGATGTCGCTGATCTGGTTGATCGTATAGCCTTGATGGCTGAGTAAGATCGCGTGGGCTCGCGGTTCGCCGTACTGATGGGCGTCTGTCAAAGCCTGTTGTTTCTCTTCTGTGAGGGGCGATACGAAACGCCTTCCCTTGCCATGCTCTCATCTTGATGTAATATCTTGACAGCATTGTGCACGAAAACATCTGCCTAAGCACTTACACACCTCGTTGCGGGAACTGTTGCCCCAGGTTCCTGTGCAGGTTATAACTCGGATTAAGGCGCTATAAAATAATCTTCCGCGCTTATCCCTAAACAAATCCAATCGTGAGGTTTGCCATCTAAAATAACATTATTTTTGAGGCGGCCTTCCTGCTGCCATCTGTTTTTTGTAAAGGCTTTTAAAGAGGCTATGTTTTGAGCATAGCACCCTGCAGTAAGCTTTTTTAACCCAAGCTGCACCAGACCAAAGTGAGTTATCATTTGAAGTGCTTCCGTAGCATAGCCTGCGCCCCAGCACGATTTCTGCCCTATTAAGAGCCCAATATCCCCTCGCCTATGAAACCAATCAATGTTTCTAAGCCGAATATTTCCGATGTGAGCATCATTTGACTTTAAACAGATAGCGAAAAAATGAATATCTGTTGTGGAATTCATTTCGTTCACGAATTCAACCAAATCACCATAACTAAAAGTTCTTGCTCTTGTCTCTAAGTATCGTGTTATTTCTGGATCGTTCATCCAAGAAATATAATCGTCCGTTACATCAGTAATATTTACACCCCGAAGGTACAGCCTATTGCTTTCTTCAATAGGATTAAATTTAAAACTCATTTTATCACCTTGTTTCTTCCGAGATTTTGCGGCTTATAAGCGATTTTCTGATATTGTCAGCATCGTCCATTATTTTTTCTTTTATCAATGAGCTAGACAGGCCAGGAGTATATTCCACATATCTTAAATAGCCGTTATCCTTGAGCCATTTAAGATTAGAAACGGAACCTTCTTTTCCTTTCCAATCATCACCAACAATAAAAACATCACAACCTAAGTCCATAAATTGATCAATATCAAACAACCGCTCTTGTGGCACTACTTCGTCCACGCACTTTAATTCTTTTATTATAGATGATCGTTGCTGCCAATTTAAAACAGGCGGATGGTTTTTGTAGCTACTAACAAGATCATCGGTAGATACTCCTACGACAACATAATCTCCAAAATCCCTTGCCTTCTTTAAGACGTTAAGGTGACCAGCATGAAATAGATCCCAAGTGCCACCAGTATAAACTATGCGTTGAGCCATAATCTTAATTCCTTAAACAGGGCATCATATTCATTTTCAGAAATATCACCAATATGACCAACTGAAAGATAATCCCCCCAGTAGCCTTTGGAGTTGGTAATATAAATCCCTTGTTTGGTTAAGCGTCCACAAAAATCAGCGTTGTCGCTTCTCCCAGTATCAAATACTGTTCCACAGTTCGACGGAGTTTCAGCAACTATTTTTACAGGAAGGGTTGCAACCTGCTTCCTGAATTTTTCAGCTCTGTTTGATATTCTATTGAACCATGTAGAAACACCCATTTTATCTATCATTTCTAAACGGTACAGGAGTTGATACATAATAGTAACCGGAGGCGTAAAAGGTTGAATAAATCTTCCTGCATTACCATTGTAAAAATCGACGTCTAGATAATAAGATCCTTTATATTTATTTAAATATTTATTATAGGAAATAAAAGCTAGTCCAGCAGGCACCCCCAACCCTTTCTGAGAGCTATAGAGTAAAACATCAACCTGGTCCTTAAACACATTAATAGGATCGATTGCAAAAGAGCTACAAGCGTCAACTATTGTCATTAAGTTATATTGCTTCGCCAAACCACATATTTTTGAAATATTATAAAGCTGCATAACTGATGTTTCGTTATGCTGCATAAAAAGCACATCTGGCTTTTCTTTATCAATAAAAGCTTCTAAGGATGTAAGATCTATATCCTCACCAGGAATTTGCTCATAAACACATGTAGCAATTCGATAAAAATTGCACATTTCAACTAACAGCGTCCCAAACCTACCTCCCTTAACAACTAGAATTTTATCATCGCTTCTTACAAAGTTATTAAGTGCAGCGTCTAATGAAGCGGTTCCAGTTCCAGTATATATAGCTAGCTCATGTTGTCCCACTGCCCCACCCAGAATCGTCAAACGCTCTTTAACACGAAGAGTAATCTCATCAAATCCATTAGTACGGAAATAGGGAAACTCTTCTAAAGAAATTTCTTTAACTCTCTTTTCCACCTTTGGAAAAGCGGCTGTAAAGTTTTTAATATCTTTCATTCACCACCAAATATTAATTAATATTATTAGCATCGAGATCTACCCTTTAACGGTAGGCTTATATTTCTAGCATTAGAGCATCATTTAAACTTAACAATCAACTTCCTTTTTAATTAAAACTTATTTTTCCCATAAATTAAAATTTAACGCTCTAAAGTTTTTTTATTTTCACATTAAATGCTCAAGGCGCGCTTCCAGTTTTTGCAGTAGGGCGTCGTCTGGGAGGTGAACCAACGAGCCTTTTACCATCGCCAAGGCTTTGGTGATCTGCCCTTCTTGCCACTTGTTGTAGATGCGAGAAAATGCATAGCATTGTGCCAATAGCGAAAAGCGAACATAGTTTTTGGTTTGAACTACCGTATCAAACGCTGGGTCTGGCACCTTCCAGTTCTCACCGTATAGCGCCACTAGCCAAGCCTCGGGGTCTGTTAGCGACCAGATAGGCTCACCCGCCGGTGTGGTATCTTTTTTAAGCGTAAGGGGTGGGTAATAGGTGTTCGCATTCCATTCGTGCGGCACAACTTCTTTTAACCATAATCCAGTGAATACTGTGTTACTTTCTTCATCAACCACAAAGCCGGAAAGGTCTACCGTAACTTTTTTTACAGAGTGCACCATTGACCGTGGATTGGTTAAAAACTGATTTGGAAGTTCTACCCAGCCGTTGTTTTCCAGGCAACGTACCGCCCGCTCCATTTCAGTATGGGGCAACCCAAGGTCGATATCTTTATCGAAGCTGATTAGCCCGCCTTCGCGCACCAGCCCCAATGAAGTTCCATAAATAGCAAACGCATGCACGTTAGCCATCGCCAGCTGATTCAGGGTATCCCACAGAAGTTCTTCGGTTTCAGGCTTGTTGAAATCTTCCCGCTTTTTTTTCGGCGGAGCTTTTTTGGCAACACTTTTAGCAGAGCCCTCTTGATCTGCATCATGCTGTTCAAGCTTGAGCGTTAATGCCTTGCGAAAGTGCTCTACCGATTCGGGCAGTTTGCCGCGCCGTTGCTGCATAACGCCATAGGCCATATACACGGAGGGGTTACTTGGCGCCGCGTTCAATGCTTTGATAATGAGCGGTTCAGCGTCATTAAAGCGGTTTTGTTGGCTATAAGCTTGGGCAAGTTTGGCTTGCACCATCAGCATGTCGGGGTCAAGTTCCAGCGCTTTCTCATAGTGCTTGATACTGGCCTCAGCTCGGCCATGTTTGCCTAACTGCTCGCCCAGCATGGCGTGTAGCACAGCATTTTCAGGCGCAACTTTAATGCCCTGCAGAAGCATATTAATGCCACGCTGTATTTCATTATCACGCAAAAAAACTTGCGCACGGTTGATATAGATGTTGGCCGCTGATGACTGCTTCGGCTTGGCGGCGCTATTGTTCTTGCGGCTGTTCTTTTTACTCACTTGACCCTCCTGCTTGCGGCTGGCTGCTTGGCTGCTGGCCCTGTTTATCCCAGGGTGCCGGGCTGTATTTAGCCGTTAGGATGAAGGTGTCCGGTTCGGTATTATACTGGCTGAGATAGCCACGCGTTGCTAAATAGTGGGTGGCCATCTCTGGGTCAATGCTATTCAACAGCCGGTGGGTAAAATCATGCACTCCATGGACAGCGTCCATCAAAAAAGCCAGCTTACGCAATCTGGCGGGTGCCATACACGCCAAACGCTGCTCATCGGGGATGAATACGGCTTCGATAGTATCCAGCTGAGTGGCTTGCTGGCGTTCCAGCTTTTGCTCACTAGGCAAGTGGCTATGGTGGACAGGCCGGCCAAAGCGGTAGCATTGAAATCCGTGCTGCGTCATCCACTGAAAAATAGTCGCCACATCGGGCTGACGTTGATAGGCGGGCATTAACGGTAGGCGGGCATGAATCAACAGCGTTTCTTTTAGGTATTGCGTACCATTTTCCAGCGCGGCCAGGCTGTCGTTGAGCTCATCCAGTAGCAGCCAATCGACCTGGTTTAGGCCCTCGATGGCGTCTAGCTGAAGGGTAGGCACTGGCACTTTGACCAGCACCTGCGCACCTCTACGCTTACATTCGGGTAGCTGCTCGGGTGCCAGCGGCTCCAGGGTACCGCTTTTCTCCGGGGCCATGCAGGTGTAAAGCGTGGCAGGTTTACCGTTGCCCAGCAGCGCATGAGGAAAAACCTGAAATTCATCTAGGCATTTTAGCTCTTCCTTATCCGTCAAGCGGCTGGCGGGGTCGAAAACGATAGCTGCAAGAGCATCTAGCTTCATCAGGTCATCAAAATTGTTCTGGAACGGCAGGCGAGCGCCGTTATCCATCACCATGATGCGGCCCTGAAACTGCCAGCTGAAATCGGCAGCGGTATTGGTGCGGTCTGTGTGCATTTTTAGCCTGTTATTCTCCAGACGGTAGCAAAAGCGGCGTTAGGCGTTGCGGCTGAGCCGGTAGTAGCCCGCAATGAAGCAGCAAATTATGGCCTTAGGATAACAAGAAAACGGCAATGTAAAGCGGTAAATACCAGTGATAAAACGAGGTTATCGGTCAAAGCAATTACGCCAATGAAGTGCCAGTCAGCTCCAGCAGCGTGCTGTAATCAACCGACATTTGCACGTCCATTCCGGTGGTTTCGAAGCGCTTGATGTTGTGCTGGATCTCGCCCATCAGCGATGACTGCTCATCGCGACCTCCTGATCGCTGTACTATAGCCTGTGCAGCTAAGGAGAGGGTCACTTCAGCTTTGGCTTATGATGAGACTGTAACAACACATACGATGATGCTTTTTCCTTCATCAGGTTCAAGGCTTTTTCTTCCAATTCATCAATATTTTTTGTGACAGCAACAAAAGTGTTGTCCGGCAAGTCTTTCCCTTCAAAAGTTGTTAAAAAACCCATTTCCTGCAGAATGACTGTTAATTCCTGATAATCCTTCGATTCGGCACTATTTAAATCAAAAGTTAAAAGAACATATTCATTCATGCCAATAACATCACTTATTTTCATTTAATTTCTTCCATTAAAAAACGGGGCCTTATGGCCCCGTTATGTATCGATAAGTCTGCTCAAAAGCTAAACAATTAACCCAGCAGAGAAAGAACGTTCTGCGGGATCTGGTTGGCCTGGGCCAGTACGGAAGTACCCGCCTGCTGCAGAATCTGTGCGCGGGTCATATCAGCCACTTCTGTAGCATAGTCAGCATCTTCGATGCGCGAACGAGCAGATGACAGGTTAGTGCTGTTGGTATCGAGGTTGGTAATCGCATCCTCAAAACGGTTTTGCACCGCACCCAGCTCAGAGCGTAGACTGTCGATAGTGCTTAGCGCATCATCCAGCGTAGCAAGGGGTGATGCTGTCGCTGCAACTCCTCCGGCAATATCGGTAATACCTGCTTTTTCAGCATCAACTGGCTCGGCATCAGCACCATCTTTGATAGAAAAGTTAACTGTAGCACCTGCAGAGCTAGTAGCTGCTACTGCAGTCGCTTCTACCGCATAGAACTCAGCCGTTTCTCCACTACCCACCTTAGCGTAAAAATCACCGGCTTCGGTTTGCACAAGATTTGAAGAGCCAAGCGTTACACTAGTAGGGGTAGCACCGCTAAAAGTAGCAGCCAGAGCTGCAGCACTGGATACCTGCATTGTGCCTGAAGTTACAGAACCATCTGCAACTACGTTAAACTCAAAGCCACCCAAAGTTACTGTGCTGCCTGAAGTAAGGCCGCTTGCTGCAATAGAGGTTGTAGCAGCACTCGGCTGCTCGAGTGCGCGAACGGAAAAATCGTCGATACCTAGGGTATTAGAATTGATAGTTTCCAGCGCGATAGTAATGGATTCACCA
This sequence comes from Vreelandella arctica, assembly GCF_037070215.1. Classification (NCBI taxonomy): domain Bacteria; kingdom Pseudomonadati; phylum Pseudomonadota; class Gammaproteobacteria; order Oceanospirillales; family Halomonadaceae; genus Vreelandella; species Vreelandella arctica. The sequence goes on from NZ_JBANSN010000046.1 coordinate 11,392, forward strand.
TCGTTAGCGCCAACTTGAATATCCATCTCTGTAACACCAGTATCAAGTACTTTGGTGCCGTTGAAATCGGTCTGTTCAGAGACACGGTCGATCTCACTCAAACGCTGAGTGATTTCGTCTTGGATAGAACCCAGGTCAGCTTGGCTGTTGGTGCCATTTTCAGCTTGAACGGTCAGCTCACGAATACGCTGAACGTTGTCGTTAATCTGGTTCAGAGCGCCTTCAGCGGTCTGAGCGACCGAGATGCCGTCGTTGGCGTTACGGCTCGCCTGGTTGAGGCCGGTGATCTGGGCGCTCATTCGGTTGGCGATGGCCTGACCGGCGGCATCGTCCTTGGCACTGTTGATACGCAGGCCGGAAGACAGACGCTCCATGGAAGTGGTAAGCGCGTTTTGGGACTCGCGCAGGTTCTGCTGGCCGATCATCGATGTGATGTTGGTATTGATCACTGACATGGTGTGATTCTCCTTGCTTGGACACTGGCCGTAAGGCCCGGTATTCGGCCACTGTGTGTGCCGTTATATTGATTAACGGCACTGCGAGGAGAATCTTTAGGGTTATCATCAAAAATAATGAAAAAAATAGTAAAAATTGAGTGGGGCTGGTTATTTTGGGCTTTCCAAAATGTACTGCTCTCATTACACAATGGATCAAGCTCGTCTTTACCGGTCAACTACAGCGTGCCTGATAGGCCGTATTTAAAAGCTTATAAAAGCGCGGCAAGAGATTGAACGGCAGATGGAGCAGCATCTTTCTGCCCGCCGGGTTCCTCCGCTTGTTGGTATGCCGAGTAAAAACGCGCGGGAATGGCCCCTAGAAGTACCTTTTGTGTGTATACCCCCTGGCAGGCGGCCACACCCGAAGGCCGGGGCATGCGGGGCTCCAATAGGGTTATTAATACATCGTCATCAGGATGACGAATCGCACGCCCCAGCCCTTGGCGCAGTTTATGTAGTGTACGCACGGTGCTTTTACGCATTAGCGTTCCCTTGGCAATATGTGCGGCTTCTGAAGGGCTGACCTTGCGATGAATCAGCATCTGTTCAACAAGGTGCTGTTCCACTTGGCTGACCATGGGACGGGGGTTACGCAATACCACTACATGCTGCCAGTACGCTTGGTTCCCTTCACGGTTTGGCGATAACCCCTCCCACCCGGCGGGGGTGAGTAAAATCGAATCGTCTTCTAGGCGGGCAACTAGCTCGTTTAACCCTGTACCTGCATAGTGGGCAACCAGCCTGTGTGAATGAGCAGCCGGCCATGCGGCCTCTAGCTCGGCGACATCTGCATAACTAGCACATAGCACCAAGGCGCGCCCTGGCTGGTCTGTTAGATAAGGAAGCACCTGCTGGCAATACTGTGGGGAAAGCTGGTAACGGTCATCCGCTTGTTGCAATAGCGGATGTGGCAACCCACGCGGTAGGCGAAAACGTAAGGTGCCAAACTGCTGGGCCTGAAAGCTACGCTGTAGCCCGCTGCGAGGATGAGTGACCGGCAGCTGTAAGCGGCTACGCATATAGCGAAAATGCGGCGTTTCACCTGGCGCATGGTCCAAGTCTGACAGTGTCGCGGAGGTCATCAACGTGACCCGCTTTTTAGCACCGGCTTTTAAACTAGAGGCGGCGCTAGGGGCGTGGGCAACCACCCCTGGCAACCCACGCACCGGGGAATAATCCAACACTAAGTAGCGGCTAGCTTCGCGTAAGCGAAGGGCAATACTCTCCACGCTCTGGCGTAAATGCTGCCACTCCTGCCATAGCGCTGGCGTATGGCTTGGCTCTCGCAAGCGCAGTTTTAATAACGCTTTCACAGCGCTTTGCAGGGCCTCGCCTTGGTAAGGCGTTAAACTGTGGGCGCGGCCCGCCCGCTCACGGTCGGTCATGTTATCCAGCAAGGTTTGCCACTGCTTAGCCACGCGATGCTGCTTTAGCTGATTAAGTAAAAAAGTGGTGGATTGCAGCGATACGCGGTCACTCAGTAGTTCTTCAGCGATTTCCGGGTAGTGCTCCGCTTCATCCAGTAATAAGACATAGGGCGCTTCTGCATGAGTGATTTTCCCTTGGGTAACCAGGTCTACCGCTAACAGTGCGTGGTTAATAATGAGCACATCGCTTTGTTGGGCGACCTGCTGCTGTGCCTCTAGGTTTTCCGGTAAGGGGTCGTTGGGCCGCAGGGCAATATCGGCTAACTGCCAGCCATCAGGTAACAGCGCAGCATCCAGATCAAGCAAGCAGCCATCGCTTTTCAGCCCCCAACGCGCTAAACGGCGGTGCGTGTCGGGTAATCGAGTGCTTTCCGCTGCGGCATCTAAACTCGGCACACCCAAAAGTAGCGCTAACCGTTCGGGATTCAGGTAATTATCCCGGCCCATGCGCAGCGCGAAACTAAGTTGCGGCAACTGGGCATAAGTTAAGTAGTCACGCACGATCGCGAGGTTATCTGGCTGGAGCAGCTGCCGCTGCAATGCCCTGGAATGGGTAGAGATCAATGCTCGGCGCGCTGCCTGCTTACCGCCCATTAGCTTGCCTTTGGCAACCCAATCGGCTAGGGCTAACTGGTAAGCGAGTGACTTCCCGATCCCGGTATCACCCTCTACAAAGTGCAGCTTTCCTTTCTGAGCTAGGCCATCCAAAAGTGCTTCGGCATACGCTATTTGCACCGGGTTACGCTGAAAGCCTGGGCGTTTAGGCAGTATGTCGCTGAGGTAGTGGAGTACCGGATGCATAGAGGCGTTATCTGAGTAGGAGAGCGAATGCCCCAGCAAAACTGGGGCACTGTTTCCGCAAAGGGAATTCCCGCAAAGGCGAGAGGTTCAAACGTTCCATCGAAGTCTGCAATTCATTGCAAACACTTCCGCTGAAGCGGAACGGCGTAATGATAACAATAATTGTGAGCTACACCCTAACAGGGGCAAAGCATGCCCATGCCGTAAGTACGTAGGCGAGACACCCCTTGAAACCATGCAGTGGCCGCCAGTGGCGTGTCAATGACGGTTGCTTCAGCGCAAACCCTTACCACCGGGTGTTGCACCGATAATTTATGCTGCTGAGGCCAACGCCCCAGTGGATAAAAGCTAACGCTACCAACATTTATTGCCCACCCTTGGCGCTGCATACGCTCAATAATAAGACTAGCCCACCGTTCACGCGGTGCCGGTATATGCTGGCTACGGGGCAGCCTTTCGCCGCTGGACGATAACCGCGTGGCGACGGTAGGCACCCAGTGCCACTCCAGTTGCAGCGTGGTTCCTTCGTTAAGCGTCAGTACACGCTTTTCTGCATGGGGGAAATCACGCGCTGAGCGCACGCTAAACAAGTGTTGCTCTTGGGTTAACCCCTGGGCACGAAAAATAAAAGGTCGCTCGCGCTGGGGGTAGTGGGTATCACCTGAAAAGAGGTGCCACGCAGTGCGGTGGTAATCATCGAGTGTGACTGGGCGCCCTGACGTGTTTCCAGGGTGGCATAGCGCGCTGGCTTCGTAGAAATGCACCTGCATAGCGTGGGATTTATCCCCTCTCGTCTTTCGGGTTAAAACAGCTTGCCCTGTTCAGGCTCAGCGTGTGCGCCTTCAGTCGATGGCTTGGATGCCACCGGCGGTTGTGTTGATGACTGAGCTGATAAAAACGTAGCTGATGAATATTGGATCTTTGTTTGGCAGTAAGGCAACAGCTTGTCCAAGTGTGGCATTACCCATCCCAATACGGCAGGTAGTTTCAAGCGGTCGTAGGGATCTGTTGGAATCGCCTGCAAAAGCGCGGCGGGGTCTGGCACGTTAACCAACCACTGGGCAAACGCTTTGTCATCACGCTGACCTTTGGCTGCATCAAGAATCGGTTTCCAGAAGGCAAAGCGGCCTGCTTGGCTGGCCAACCCCTGATCACTCATCACTTGGGCTGTGGTGATTATCGCGTGTAAGTCCAATACGCTGGCACCGTTCTCACTATTACACCAGAGTTCATGCAGCGATGTGGTGGGCATTAGTTGGCGCATTAGGCCATCCACTTTACGCCCCCAGTTTTCGATGTAAACAAAGCCATCTTCAATCGGATCAAGCGCCCCCTGTATGAATAGGCTGATCAAACGCTCAAATGGCTTTTCAATACTTAAGCGTCCTTGCTGGCCCCACTCGCCGTCTCGGTATTTTTCAAACAATTTGGGTGGCAGGGTCAGGTATAGCTCTGCTTCTGGCGTAATAATGCCGCCCGACCCCACCAGCATGCCCAACTTGCCGTAAATAGGGGTTAGGGTCTTCCCTGTAACGTTCATGCGTTCTAAGCCGAGTATGTCCTGGCTGGGTATGCGCGGGGTGTAGCAGGTTAAACAGACGTATTCTGCCTCACCACATTTACCATAGCGGTATTCAACGGCTTTAAAAGGTGCTTCGACCTCTGCCCATCTTCGATCACAACACGCGCAGTTGAGAGTAGTAGGTGTCAGCGTTGCTGCAAAACTCCCACACCTTAACGCGCCCGTTGCTTGGTAAAGAAGTTGGTAGCCCCTGTGCTGAGTCTGCACTAATGCAGGTGCAGCGCCGTATACCGTCATTGCATTACCTCACGCAGAATGCGCGGTGGCCGATAAACTGGCTCATCGCTGCCCGCTGGCGTCAGGCGTAGGCAGTCTGCCTGGGGTGTATAAGGCATACCGGTATGCATTTCGGGAACACGCCAGCTACGTTGCCGCCACCGCTCTTCATGATCTGGAACGGTGCTCATAATACTGACCGCCCCCTGCCCACGTGTATAAGCAATGCCGATGTGGGGTATCTCACTCAACAGGTCAGTACAGGCGCTTGGATCACCCTCTGCATAAAAGATTAAGTACGGGCATAGTCGCCCTTTGTGGAGGGTGAGTTTCGGTGCCCAATCACCACCATCAAAGCGCAGCGGTGCCCGCACGTTGCGCGCCGCTAATAAAGGCAGTTTATATAGGTGGGCCACCATGCCTACCTCATGCGCCTCCAGACCAAACTGGGGCGTTACCCCAAAGATCAGCTGCGAGGCGCGAAAAGCGCCCTGCTCATGGTCATAAGTAAGCGGCAGCGAAGGGGGGTGTTCCCAGTCTAAGGCGCGGCGGCAAGCCGCTTCGTGTAATAAGGTGTCTAAACGCGGCACTACTCGTGACAGTATCAGCGGCGTATGTAATTGCAGGATGAGCTTAAAGGGCTGCATTAAAGCTGGGTCGCCCCCTGGCGATGGCACTGCCATGGCTAGCGCTGTTTCCAACGTTGACGGGCTTCTTGGCGGCTGAATAGAGTGAAGTCGTAGCTAGGCAGCGTCACTTTAAAGGCCTGCCACGCCTGTTCCAATGGCTCCCCTTCTAACGTAATACCCATGTCGTCTAGCCTCACCATGCCTATCGGCTCTGCTTGACGCTCACCCGGCGAACGCTGCATCACTTGCCACTCAGCGCTAATGGCTCCGAAACCATTGGCTAAGTGGCCCCCTAGGCGGGGATGGTGAGAAAATTCAGCAAGGCAATGCAGCAAGAGACCCAGTATTTCCGGCGACCCTTCTATGAGTTTTAAGCGGCTTTGCAGCTGGCTACCCGGCGCAATAGCTTCATAACCTGGCAACGGGTGCTTAATCGATTCTTCAGAACCTTCACGCTGTTTGCGGATCGCTTTCTCTTGGGCTTCCAGTTCTCGGGTCTGCTTTGCAAAGGCTTGCCTAGCCGCCACATCATCAGTTTTACGCGCGTCGGCTTTGATGAGGCGAATCTGTTCTCGCACCTCTTCAATTGCCGTCATGCTTTCTTGGGTACTTCGCATTTGGTCCATCAACGCCGCTTGCTCGTCAGCGCTCAAGTAGGTCACCAAGCGTGGATCATGCTCAAATTGATCATGACGCACCCCTTGCCCTGCCGTTATAAGGTTGCTCGTACTGGTGAGCAGTGGCCCTACTTCTAAATAGCCTGCCAGCTTCCAGCGGCCAAATAGGCTCATGAAAGGGTTCGTTTGACGCAAAAACGCTTCCGCACGTGGGTCGTAATTGCGCCCCATCGCTTCGTTATTAACATCTCGTGAGATATCAATGCCTTCGCCCAGCATGTACATCTGCGCTCGGTTGAAAACTAGGTCTAACGGCTGGTCTTTAAGGCTGGCGAGTTCACGGATCAGCATATTCAGGCCTGCTTTACGCAGCGGCCCTCGTAACGTGCCGCCGTTAAGAAACACTTGGCCATGGGGAGTGCGGGGCAGCCGTTCGTCCATCCCAAAGTAGCTGACGTTGAGCGGAGCTTCAGCCGTAATATGGCCGGAAAGCTGATAGGCCAGCGGGGTGGTGTTCATAATGGCGGAGCATTCCTGTTATCAGCAAATCAAAAAGCCGCATGATGACATAAACAACCATGCAGATTGAAATTGTCTGGTTTGAGCGGTAAGTAGCCGTTTACAAGTAGGCTAAGAAATCAATGATAACTCCCTTCTTTTTGAAGTGTTGGTAGCTCTTTTCGGCGTCATTTTGGCGCATTAAACGAAGATCATTCTCGGTGTAGCGGGGTTGCAAGGCTTTTACCTTGGCTTTGTCGCTTGCAGGCGCTTTTTTCTCTGCGTTCCCTTTTTGAGGATCTTCAAGACGCTTCACATGCTCAACCAATGTCCAGATATCAGCGTCTGGGTTTTCTTCAATGGCTTGGGAGGCAATAGCGGGGATGATATCTTCCCCTATGCCAAAATTGGCCAAGATCGATGAGAGGCGTTGGAACGTAGAGGGCTCTTTTGCTTCCTCGCTTGCTCTCTCTTCCTCGACCGTTAGCGCTTCAGGCATGGCAAGAGGAGCGGTTGCTTTTAAGCGAATTGCCTCAATGGGAACGTCAAGATCCGCATATTCCTTAATACGTTCTGGATTTTCGCTTCTTAGCGCCATCACCATAGGGTGAATCAGCGAAAGCTCTTCGTTATAGGTTTTTATTACCAGCTCTTCACTGAGTATCGGTGTTTTCATGGCAGTGACCGCGCGGGTTTGGCTGAGGTAAAACAGCGCCACGGCGATATGAGCGATTCCTTGTGTCAAATCCCAAAAAAGCTCGTTCATATCTTCGCTATACGGCGTAGGGGACGACAGCCATTGGAGTTTCCACAAACGTTTGAAAAAATGCTTCCACTCGCTTGGTGCGTTACCTTGCTGTACACACGAGAACCGCTCCCAATCTAAACTCCCAAACTGGGAGGCGCGACGGGCTGATCGCATCGTGGGCTTAAATAAATCGAGTGCTTTTGGTGTCCCGATAAAGAGCACCGGTACCTTAATGACGTTCGTCAAAGTAACGAAGAAATTCAATATTTTGTCGGCACCACCTGAGCGCGACTTTTCCAGGTGCTGTACTTCGTCCAGCACCAACAGCCCGAGCGAATGCAAAGCAGCCACCCTGGCGATATCGGCCAGCATTCTTTCCGCTGACGAGCTGGATTTGAAATACAGACGTTCGTAATCAGTATCTAGCGCATCATCTACCGCACGGAAAAAGTGCGTGCATAGACTCTTTACCGACCCATCATGTGGGCACTCAACTTTCAGCCATACCAGTTGCGTATGTTGGTATTGTGGGTGGTAAAGCGCGAGTTAAGCTCAAGTCTGGTGTATGGGAGGAGGTAGGAAGGGTGGCGTATCCTGTTGATTGATCACGACCAAGATCTCAACCAACACGAGTGGATACGCCATGACCGATTCTACCCTCCG
>NZ_JBANSN010000047.1:0-18887 GCF_037070215.1 Vreelandella arctica
GTACGTTGAACTAGACTACAACAAACAACGGCGGCACAGTGCCATTGGGATGATCAGCCCAGAGGTATTTGAAGCCCGAATGATCGCTTAAACCAGTGTCCACTCTTGCTGGGTAAGATCAGTACAAGCATTCATACATGAGCAAATATTAGGGGATTTATTTTTATGAATACTAATTGGACTGAACAAAATATCGCCGAGCTTTTTGACGCTTATGATGATTGGGTGGAGAATGCTTTTGGCTATCAACCACTCATCGCGGAGTTAACCTGCTCTTATGGCAAGGGAATTAGTGTATTGGACTACGGCTGTGGCAGCGGCAAAGTGTCCAGAAGATTAAGAGACGACGGATTCGACTATGTCACCGGTGTTGACATCTCTCCAACAATGATTGAAAAAGCAATATCCGCAGGCACTAACCGTCTTCGCTTTGAGCAAATCCATGGTCCAAATTTGCCATTTCCTGATAACAGTTTTGAAGCTGTCATTAGTTGTTTTCTGTTTATTAACATTCCCGAAAGACGTGAACTAGTACGCATCACTACGGAAGTAATGCGCGTACTTAAACCTGGCGGCTCCTATTACATCCTCGACACTCATCCTCAAACCACCGGAGTCGATTATCCGACCTACCGCAATGGAGAGCATGGTATTTCCTATCAAGACGGAGATAATCGCCCAGTCTACCTCACGATACCGGGAAGGCAGCAACCATTAGAGATTGTCGACAAACAATGGGGTTTATCCACATATCGAAATACATTCGCCGCAGCGGGGCTTTCACTAACCACAGAACGTAATCTACCATTTGACAATTCGCAGTTGCCAGTTCATACGAATGAATTCCGCACTCTACAGGACACAAAACCCTATATTCTACTGCGCGCCACAAAGCAATAAAGACAGACAATAGGTATTAACTAAGTGCCTATGAAAAAGTAAATCAGGTATAAATATCTAGTAAGCTACTGATTTTTTTATAACCTTTAATGCACGAAAAATTATGCATAGACACTTAGTGGCACTGAAAACACAGCTTCAATACACGCTCACCGCCGCAAAATCACCAGCCAGCGCCCCAGGTTCATAACACTGGCCAGCGAGGCGGCCACATAGGTAAACGCGCAGGCGGTGAGTACGTGTCTTGCGCCTGCCATGTCGGCAGGTGGCACGTACTCTTTCAACAGCGGTAGCGCTCGATTGAAACTGGCATCGAACTCCACCGGTAACGTTACTAAGTGCACCACGGCGGCGGTACCAAAGCTGATCACCGCCATGGCAATCACGATTGCCAAGCCTCCCGGCAGGCGTGTTAATAAAAATAGAAACGGCGCGGCCACCATCAGTAGAGCACCGAGTTTTTCGGCTTTTTGAGCCACGCCGACTAACCGGCTGCGCGCTATTAGTGGCGCATACCCCTGAAAATGCTGAATGGCATGCCCCACTTCATGGGCAGCCACGGTGACAGCGGTGAGCGAACGTCCATCGTAATTATCCGGGGAAAGCCGCACGCAGCGTGTTTCAGGATCGTAATGGTCACCAAATTCCGTGCGCTCTACGCTAGCGCCCTCAACACTCAGCCGGCGTAGCAAATGATCGGCAAGTTCGGCCCCTGTGCCGGGATAATCGTCGCGGCCCTTCGTGTAGCGTTTAAGCACCCACTTGGCCCAGACATTAGGGAGCACAAAAACAGCCAGCGCAAAAATGATCAGTAGAATAACCATGGCAGTTCCAGTCCATAAAAAGCCTTGTACAAACAACCATCTAAAACAGCCGTCGTTAAACACGTTTCTCCGACGGGTAACTTTTACCATGGGGGCTGGCTTGGCAACAGCGTTAGGTAGACATGTTGTTAGGCTGGATGGGGTTTAGTCAGGGTTGTTGCGATGTTCTTCCACATCGCGCTTGACTGCCTGCAAACCATGAATAGAGATATCGCCCTGGGCGTGCGCATGTTCAGCAATCAGAACGCTATCTGCCGCTAGTACCAAATCACATTGAGTGCCGACCAACTCATCGCGCAGCCGCTGAATCGCCGCCTCTCTTTTGGGGTCTTTATCCACTCGCCGTATATAAATGGATTTAATACGGTTTGGGTAGGCTTTAACGATTTCAATGTACACTTCTGGATCGTGCTGACCGCTGTCACCAATTAATATACAAGGCAAATCGCTGTAGAGGGTCAGCATGCGGTCGATCAATTCGCGCTTATGCTCTTCTGCACGCCGTGGCCAGGGACGGCGCCAGGAGATACCCCATTCACGTAAGAAAAGGATGGGGCCCACAGGAATACGATTGATTTGAAAAAACGTTTCGAGCATTTCATAAATCGCCCAAGGCCCGCGTGAAACATATAAAATGGGCCGTTCGGCGCGCTCACTAACGCCTCGATACAACGCCTGATAAAGCGATGCGACGCCAGGAAAGGCAGTGCGGCGGTGGGGTTTTTTTACAAATAGGCGATAAAGCATTTTGAGCTTTTCTGCCACGCCGGTAAACATGACGGTGTCATCGATATCGCTAATCACCAGCAAATCCGCCTCTGGTGGCGGCACATAAACTTCTACATGGGTACGCACTGTCGCTTGGTCTTCGCGATGGACCAAGATATCGGCGCGGTGCCAGGAGACATCGATAGGAAGTGTATGGCTGATCGGCAAATGGACATCGAAATAGCCATCGCGATCTGTGCTGACACAGAGCTGATTATCACCAATTCGAACCTCTACCTGCGCATCATCAAGCCCACGGCGAAAAATACGCCGCGCGACATCAGCCGTATCACGTAACATACCATGGCGGGGAATCGCCCGACCCAGCGCGGCTTGACGAAAAACCCTGCCCATGACAAATATTTCATTCTGGGAACCATAGCCGCGGTAAGGATGAACCACCATCCCCCCACGGCTACTGTCTCCTTTGATGGGTTTAGAAATAACGTGGACAAGCCTTTTGGCAAAGCTTGCCCACTGACGCAATAGCCCCATCAAGCGTGCTGACCGGAGTGACGACCTTCCTGCAATTCTTCGAGTAACTTGGTATTAAAGGCATCCAAGTCTTTTGGCGTACGGCTGGTTACAAGGCCACTATCGACAACGACGGGTTCATCCACCCATTCAGCGCCAGCATTAAGAAGGTCTTGTGCAACGCTAGGAACAGAGGTCATACGACGCCCTTCAACTACGCCTGCGTTAATTAAAATCCATGGTGCATGGCATATAGCGGCGACAGGCTTGCCTGCCTGGAAAAACGCTTTTACGAAGCTCAACGCTTCATCGTTAGTGCGCAGTTCGTCGGGATTGAATAAGCCACCGGGCAGAACCAGCGCGTGATAGTCAGACTCATTGACATCGGCAAGAGCTTTATCAGCCTCGTAGGTATCGCCCCACTCAGTTTCCGCCCAAGCGCGGATGCCCTTACCATCAGGCGTTACAATGTGAACCTCGACGCCCTCCTTCTGTAAGGCGGCACGCGGCACGCTCAACTCAGACTCTTCAAAACCAGCGGCGGCTAAAATAGCTACTCGTTTACCATTCAGTGCTTGTTTCATCATGCTCTCCTTTTCGTGATGATTTGCGTCAGTAACGCTTCACTATTGTGGCGCATATAGTAACAGCGTCAAGCTACCCTGCTAATCAATCAAGGCTATCGGGGGGGGGGGGCGTTAGGCGTTATGTATAATCTTGCCTGTTTCAGCAATAGTGTAACCACCCAACTGGATTGAACGCTCTGCGAAACGGGCTTGTTGAGCAAACGCCATCAGCCGCTGTACGGCGGGTTCGAAATAGCTGCGCCGTTGCATAATTAAATCAAATGGCTCCTCGCAGAGAGGAACAAAACCTAATTGCTGGCGATGGGCCGCGGCTTCTACCCCCAGCCCCACATCGGCCTCGCCCTGGCAAATGCTCAATGCCAAATCATCTTCACTTAAAGAAGCATGCGGCGCCCAATGAAGCGCTGAGCTATCGATCCCCGCTTGCTGCAATAAAAAGCCAAGCAAGCGGGCCGCGCCCGCTTCAGGCTGACGATGCGCCACGCGCAAGTGTGGGCGTTTTAGGTCGTTGAGCGCCTTGATCTTCAGCGGATTATCAGTGGGCACCAGCAGCCCTTGACGTCGTGTGGCCCAGCGGACGATTAGCAGGTCACGCATTCCGCTTAAGCCGAGCGCACTGGGTTCGTTATAGCGCTGTGTTGATGGGTCCAGCAGATGAATACCGGCCAGCATGGCCTTGCCATCCAGCAGGCGACGCACGCCATCACCGCTGCCTTGGCAGAGCATGGCCAAATCAGAACCGCTTTCTCTTACGGCCCACTCCAACAAGGGGTCCTGACTACCCGCCACCACTAGCGGTACGGTTAACCGCTGCGCCTGATCCCCTTCCAAATGGCTCAGTACCCATAAATCGATCTGCTGACGTGGAAACAGCAATTTGCCGGTGACCCGGCTGCAAGGGATCTGACCCTGACTAACCAAGTCATACACCTTGCGCTCCTTCAGGCGCAGGTAGTCGGCGACTTCCGCAGTGGTTAAGTAAGCATGCCGTTCAGTCATCGCGATAAGCTCCTTCGCTGCGGTTACGCCATCAATGATTTACTGCATAAGACTGCATTAATTTCAGCCAGCAGTGCAATCGATCATTTTTCAGTACATCATGCCGAATCACACCTAATAACGACGCCATCGCTCAATGCTGACTAGTGACAACGCCTTTAGCACTGCCCTTGCGCTGATCCTGAATATGGATGACGCGTTAATCTCTATTGTGGTGCTCTCACTGCAGGTATCGCTGATGGCGGTGTTTATCGCCAGCCTAATAGCACTGCCCTTAGGTGCCGCCCTCGCGTTATGGCGCTTTCCCGGGCGTAACGTGGTGATTGTCGCCCTTAATGCCCTGATGGGCTTACCGCCAGTGGTTGCGGGGTTGTGCGTTTATTTGCTGCTTTCACGCGCAGGGCCGCTGGGTGAATGGGGTTTGCTGTTTACCCCCACGGCGATGGTCATCGCTCAAGTGATTCTGGTACTGCCGATTATCGCCGCTCTTACTCGCCAACAAGTCGAGGCCCTGCATGGCGAGTATGCCGAACAGTTGAACTCCTTGGGTCTAACACGCAACCGCATGATCCCTACCCTGTTGTGGGATGCCCGCTTTGCGCTATTGACGGTGATCTTAGCTGGCTTTGGCCGCGCCAGTGCGGAAGTAGGCGCGGTAATGATCGTGGGTGGCAATATCGATGGCGTTACGCGTGTAATGACTACCAGCATCGTGCTGGAAACCAGCAAGGGCAACCTGCCCATGGCGTTGGGTTTGGGGATTATTCTGCTCACTCTAGTCACCATGATTAACGCAATTGCCCATGTCATCGGCGAAACGGCGAAAAGGCGGTTGGGATGAATGCACACCACACTCCTCCCGTCGCGGCACTGGAACTCGATAGTGTGAGTTTTATTCATCGTGGTCACACGCTGCTCAAGCCAACCACCCTGCGTTTGGCAGGCTGCCAGCGAACGCTAATTATGGGCCCTAACGGCGCGGGAAAAAGCCTACTCATGCGCTTAGCCCACGGCCTGTTAACGCCTACTAACGGCACGGTTCGCTGGCAAGGCGAGCCACCTCCACAAGCCATGGTGTTTCAGCGCCCGGTACTGTTGCGTCGCTCAGCGCTGGACAATCTCACCTTTGTGCTAGCCATCAACAAAACGCCACGCCCCGAGCTAAAAGGACTATCTCGTAAAGCGCAGGCAATGAGTGCACTTGAGAAGTTTGGCTTAGCCCATTTAGCCAGACGCCCGGCACGGGTACTTTCCGGCGGCGAGCAGCAGCGCTTGGCGCTGGCGCGAGCATGGCTGCTCAATCCGCAGGTGCTGTTTCTAGACGAGCCTACCTCCGCGCTAGACCCCGCTGCCATCAAAGCCGTGGAAGATGCAGTGCTTGAGTTTCATCACAGCGGGACACGTATCGTGATGACCACTCACGACTTACATCAAGCGCGCCGTTTAGCTAACGATGTGCTGTTCCTACATAACGGCGAACTACTCGAGCACACGCTAGCCAATGATTTTTTTAAGGCCCCAGCTTCACGCGAGGCGGAAGCGTTTATTCGGGGCGAGCTGGTTTGGTAATCCTGAAGGGTGTGAACTCTGTGACTAATGAAAATGATAAAGGAGCAATAACATGAAGAAAGTCACCGCATTTATTACTGTAGGCGCCCTAGGGCTGACCTCCAGCGGTACGCTAATGGCGGCCGATGACTACATCACTTTGGCCTCCACCACGTCTACCGAAAACTCAGGTTTGTTCGATGCCATTATCCCGGCCTTCACCGAAGAGACGGGGATAGAGGTTCGTGTGGTCGCTGTAGGCACTGGCCAGGCATTTGAAATTGGCCGCCGTGGCGATGCCGATAGCCTCTTAGTTCACGATACCGCAGGCGAAGAGCAGTTTGTGGCCGATGGTTATGCAACTGAGCGCCTTGATGTCATGTATAACGATTTCGTGATCGTTGGCCCCAGCGCTGATCCTGCCAGCATCAGAGATAGCGACACGGCTACCGATGCCATGCAGCGTATTGCAGAGAGCGATTCACCCTTTGCCTCGCGTGGCGACGACAGCGGCACTAACCGCGCTGAACTGCGTTTATGGGAAGACGCTGGAGTCACACCACAGGGCGATTGGTACCGCGAACTGGGGAGCGGCATGGGCCCCACGCTAAATACTGCTGCCGGTATGGACGCCTATACGTTTACCGACCGCGCCACTTGGGTTGCATTTAAAAACCCACAGGATTTAACGCTGTTATTTGAAGGCGACGAAGCGCTGTTCAATCAGTATGGCAGCTTGCTGCTTTCGAAAGAGCGCCACCCGCACTTGAAGCATGACCTTGCGGCCCAGTGGCACCAATGGCTGGTCTCTGAACAGGGCCAGCAGGCGATTGCGGATTATGAGGTAGATGGTCAGCAGCTGTTTTTCCCTAACGCTGAGTAAACCTAATACCTACTGTCATTGCGAGGAGCTTGCGACGAAGCAATCTCATACCGGCGGTGACGCTAAACCTGAGATTGCCGCGTCGCTTCGCTCCTCGCAATGACGTAGGTTACGTTCTTCGCACGTATACGTTGCAAGGAACGATCAAGTCTTTCGCCAATCAGCGGTTGAATAAGCCGTTGATATCTTTGGCCTCCCAATGGGGAAAATGCTTACGCACCAGCGCATTCAGGTCGCGTTCAAAGGCGGCCCAATCGGTGGACTGTGTGGCAGTGGCTGCCTCACTTGCCGTGCCGCGAATCATCCCGGCGCCTACGGTCACATTGGTCAGTCGGTCAATGATGATAAAGCTGCCGGTACCAGGGCTGGTGCGATAATTATCCACCGGAATGGCTGCGGTCAATTCCACATCACAGCGGGCAATCGCATTAAGGCCCAGCGAATGCGTCGTATGCTTTTCCAGAGTATTCACATCGATTTGGTAATCAATGGCGCTTACCTGCCCGGAAAGATCGCGCGTCGCCAACTTAAAATCATAAAGCTTGCCTGGCGTTAACACCTCTTCGTGCATCCAGACAATATCGGCTTTAAAGGTATTGGAAAGCGGCAGTTCGCTTTCCGCTGCCACCAGCCAATCACCGCGGGAGATATCGATCTCGTCTTCCAAGGTCACAGTAATTGCTTGGCCTGGATAAGCGGCGGCAAGATCACCATCGTAGGTAACGACTCGCGCCACGGTAGAGGTTTTGCCCGAAGGCAACACCTTGACCGCTTGCCCTGGGCGAATGACACCTGCAGCCAGGGTGCCGCAGTAGCCACGAAAATCGAGATTGGGCCGGTTGACGTACTGAATCGGCAAACGCAGATCGCTGAGGTTCTGATCGCGAGTGATCTCGACGCTCTCTAATAGCTCGATCAGCGTTTCCCCTTGGTAATCGTTGGTAAAGTACCAGGGCGTTTGTTCGCTGCGATTCACCACGTTGTCGCCGTTCAGCGCGGACATGGGAACAAAGCGAATATCCGGCGCTTGCAGGTTCTCAGCAAAGGCACGGTATTCTGCAACAATTTCATTAAAACGCTGTTCGGAGAATCCCACCAGATCCATCTTGTTAACCGCAATTACTAGGTGCTGAATACCCAGCAGATCGGCGATAAAGCTATGGCGCCGAGTCTGAGTCTGCACACCGTAACGGGCATCAATCAGAATAATTGCCAGACTAGCCGTGGAAGCGCCCGTCGCCATATTGCGCGTGTACTGCTCATGCCCGGGGGTGTCGGCAATAATAAACTTGCGCTTATCGGTAGAGAAAAAGCGGTACGCCACATCAATGGTGATGCCCTGCTCACGTTCTGACTGCAAGCCATCCACTAATAGCGCCAAATCAACGGTATCACCGGTGGTGCCGCTGGTTTTAGATGCCTGAGTGATGGCAGCCAACTGATCTTCAAAGATCATTTTCGAGTCATGGAGCATACGACCGATCAGCGTCGATTTACCGTCGTCCACGCTGCCGCAAGTAATAAAGCGCAGCAGATCCTTGTTTTCATGTTCGTGGAGGTACTGCTCGATATTATCAGCGATTAAATTGGATTGGTGAGACATTAGAAGTACCCCTCGCGCTTTTTCTTCTCCATCGAGCCCACTTGATCGCGGTCAATGGCACGGCCACTTCGCTCACTGGTTCGGGTCAGCAGCATCTCTTGAATAATTTCTGGAAGCGTCGCGGCTTCGGATTCCACAGCGCCGGTCAGCGGGTAACAACCAAGCGTTCTAAAACGCACCGATTTCTCTTCCGGCACTTCACCAGGCGCTAAAGGCAAGCGGTCGTCATCGACCATAATCTGCATACCGTCACGCTCGACTACCGGGCGCTTGGCAGAGTAGTAAAGAGGCACGATGGGGATCGATTCCAGATAGATGTACTGCCAGATATCCAGCTCGGTCCAATTGGAGAGTGGGAATACGCGGATCGATTCGCCTTTATTGACCTTGGCGTTATACACGTTCCACAGCTCAGGGCGCTGATTCTTGGGATCCCAGCGGTGGTACTTATCGCGAAACGAATAAACGCGCTCCTTGGCACGCGAGGCTTCTTCATCGCGGCGGGCGCCACCGAAGGCTGCATCAAAACCGTATTTATCCAGCGCTTGCTTGAGCGCCTGAGTTTTCATGATATCGGTGTATTTGGCACTGCCGTGGTCGAACGGGTTGATATTGGCTGCCCGTCCCTCTTCGTTGGTATGCACGATCAGCTCCATACCCGCTTCTTCTGCCATGCGGTTACGAAACTCGATCATTTCGCGAAACTTCCATGTCGTATCTACATGCATCAGCGGGAATGGTGGTGTCCCCGGGTAAAAGGCTTTACGCGCCAAATGCAGCATGACCGACGAGTCTTTACCAATGGAGTACATCATCACTGGGTTGGAAAATTCAGCAGCGACTTCACGAATAATATGAATAGACTCGGCTTCTAATTGCTTGAGGTGGGTCAAGCGCGCGGCATCAGGGGCATTAAAAGCCTCCTGCCGTGGCACTGAAGATCGCGTCTCTGAAGAACTTGCCTTTGAAGACCGTTCCTTTGAAGACAATGTAGACAATTGGGTCATAGCCCCTTACCTCGCAAGAACAAGCTCGTTACACAAGCTAAAAAGTATTTTATGTTCGAATGCGGGTAGGGTAACGCCGAGTTGATAATAACCCAAAAGAATTAATAACTATCTTTTTATTCCTTAATCACCTAACGAAGGCTAAGTAAGGGGACATATCTGTCAATCAATGCGCTCAATCCAGCTCTGCCACTCGCTGCCTAGGCGCTCACTCCACTGTAAATCGATAACGCGGTAGCCAGGCCGGGATGCTTCATCAATAGCAAACTGCTCCGCTCCAGGTAGGAACTGATCCGCCATGGCTGGGCAACCGTAAACGTCAATAGTGGTCTCACCCACGCGGTGGTGTTCAGCGTAGGCTTGGTGCACATGACCAAACAGGATGATATGAACATGGGTATGTTTGCTTAGCAGCGCCCAAAAAGCGTCGCGATCCTGAAGGCCAATGGCATCCATCCACACTGCCCCCACGTTCACCGGCGGGTGGTGCATGGCAATCAAGATTGGCCGAGTGTCGGCCTGCAAGCGTTCCGCCAGCGCAGCAAGCTGCTCACTCCCGAGTTCACCGTAAGGCTTGCCCTCTACCTGGGTATTGAGCAGCAAAATGCGCCAGGCATTCAAGTCGATTTCATCCACCAGCGGACGCTCGGCGGCCATGAACTCGGGTTGATCGTGATTACCTGGCAGCCAGTACCAAGGGCAAGGCAGCTGCTCCATCGCCTGCACCGCCAAGGCGTATGATGCAGCGGATTCGTCCTGGCTGATATCACCCGTAAACAGCACGATTTCAGGTTGCTCATCTACAACCGCACTGATCACCTGCTGAAACTGCCGCCAGGGAATACCTGCACGGGAACGTGCCTTGGTGTCTGCATAGAGATGGGCGTCGGTAATCTGAACCACTCGCATCAAGGCATCTCCGGCACGTCAACGGTGTGGCCGTGAGCAAGGCCATGCGCCAGCCACTCGCCTAAGAAGCGGTTGAGCTGGAGCTTTTCATCCGGTTGGTGCATGCGGGCGTTCGGGTATCGATAGCGGCCGCTGAAATGACGTTCGCGCTGAAAGTCGGTCACTTCTGCCATGCGGACATCATGATAGAGATGCACACGCATTCGCGGCCCCTCAATAACGGTGTCTAGCGGACCGGTCTGGGAAACATTCACCATGGTGGTATAAGGCGCCTGCTCTTGAATATAGAGGTGCAGGTCACCGAAATGCTGTTTATCACCGCGCAGGGCAATATCACGGCGCTGGCCGGCCTCCATATCGCCCACCAAGCGCACCAAACGCAAATAATTGGCGCTGCACTCCCCTTGGAGCGATTTTAAATCGGTGACATAGGCCGTTCTCGCCATATTCACTCCTCGTTTGTTTCGCTTTGTGTCAACACCCGCTGTGAAGCGGCGCGAAGTGAGGCTCGTTGGCTATTAAGCCAATGTAGTCCAATCAGACACATGGCGTTGTCGAGTCGTCCTTGCGTCAAGAGCTCCCAGGCATTGGCAAACGGCATGACATGTACCCGAATGTCCTCATGCTCTTCGTCTAAGCCATGAATCCCGCCTAGCCCTTGGCAATCCACCAAACCACAAAATAGGGTCACTTGCTCGTTGCAGGCGCCAGGGCTTGGATAATAAGTGTGTAATTTGGTCAGTTCGGCCACTTTACAACCCGCTTCTTCCCACGCTTCACGACGGGCCACATCTTCCAGCGACTCGCCATCTTCGACCAGGCCCGCCACCAGTTCGAGCTTCCAGGGAGACACGGCATCATCGATGGCGCCTGCGCGAAACTGCTCAATCAATACCATTAAATCGCGGGCAGGGTCGTAAAGCAGCACACCCACCGCATCAAAACGGCTGTGTACTTCTCGGCGCACAGGTTCGCTCCAGCCACCTTCGAATAGGCGGTGACGAAGCTCCAGGCCTTCCAGGCGGAAAAAACCCTGATGCAACGCCTCACGCTTGATCAGCTCAACATCACCGCGCTTTAACTGCGGAACGCTAAGTGATGTGCTTCGAAAAGGGGCCTTTTGAGATGGAGAATTTCCAAACTCAGCGTTTTTAGGGCTAGACGCCATGGGGCACTCCCGGTGGTGACAATCGCTCTATTATCAGTGCTTGCCACCGGGAATGCCAATCCAGTTAGCGGATTAAAGCTGATTGAGCAGCGCCTCGGCATCGCGACGCAACGCTTCATCCGAGACTTGCCGGTTCTCGCGAGCGGTGCCGTTAACCGCCCGCTGGGCGTGCTCACGCGCTGCCTGCTCATTGCCCTCTTCTTTCAAGAAAGCGGCATAGTAGTAGTTAACATCGATACCGTCCGGGCGGATTTCCAGGGCACGCTGGAACATCCGTTCAGCCGTCTCGCTATTGCCGAAGCCGAGTGGCCGACCCGGCGCGCGGTCGTAAAGCGCGCCTAGCGTGACGTAGGCCGAACCGCTCAGCCCTTGAGGATCGATTTCAATCGCTTCCTCTAGTGCATCGCGCGCATCACCTGCAGTTCCCAAGGCGCCCAAGCCACCCCTTTCCCGGGCATAGGAGGCCAAAATAATGCCCTGCCAGACAAGTACGTCAGCTTCATCTTCGTGCTGTTCAGCCAATTGTTCCACTTCGCCTGCCAACGCTTTCAACGTACTTTCCCGCTCATTGGCAGGCATCTCCGTCACGGTATGCTCCCAGCGGTTTTTCAGTGAAAACAGCTCGCCTTCGAAGGCGGTCGCGGTCAACGGTGACAGCACCAGCGCGGTACCCATCGCGGCGGCGATCAGGGAACGTGGTAAAGACATGGGTAAAAAAGAGAGAGTTCGCATACATGCTCCTGAATTATTATTGTCCAGCGTAGACCTACCAATGGCGGGCCTCTCGCATAATGTAACGAACGTTTGAATGATTCGCCAGTGGCATGTTGCTTGGTATGCTTCGCGCAATTAACGTAAAGTAGGTAGCTCGAAACACGAAGGGGAACAGGTAATGAAAGGCCGCAACATGACCCGCTGGCGCGATCCAGCCAAAGATCCGCGTCAAGCCCCTAAGAGCAATCTGATCACCCCGGAAGGGGCGTCACGTCTGCGCGCTATACTGGATCATCTTTCACGGGTTAAACGCCCGGCCCTTTCAGAGAAAGTCGGCGAAGCCGCCGCTCAGGGCGATCGCAGTGAAAACGCAGATTACACTTATAATAAGAAAGAGCTGAATCGGGTTATTGCCCGGATTACCTACCTGACAAAACGTTTAGACGAACTGCAAATTGTCGACCGGCTGCCTGCCGATACTAGCAAGGTGTTTTTCGGCGCCTATGTGAGCCTGGAAGATGAAAACGGCGAGCAGGTACATCTCAGGATTGTGGGCCACGATGAAATCGACACTAAAAAACGCTGGATCAGTATCGATGCCCCCATGGCCAAGGCCCTGCTGAGCAAGCAGATAGGCGATGAGGCGAAGGTGCTCACACCCAATGGTGAGATGTTTTATACCATCACCGCCCTAGACTACACAGGCTGACCGCCCTTCCCTTGGCGCCTTCCTATTAAGCCTAGTCCTGCAAAGAATAGTCCTGTAAAGAATAGTCCACCGTGGTGACGACGCGGACGCGTTTGGTTTGTGGCGTATAGCTATCCAGGTCTTCAATGGAAAAGTAGCCTTGAGTGGCCTGACGAATCTGCCCCACTTGGCTACCGGAATCTTCAGCAAACTGCTGTGCGGCGTTGCGCGCATCCGCCGTTGCCGCTGCAATCATTTCGGGTTTGATCGCATCCAGGCCGGTAAACAGGAATTCCGTGCGGTATTCATAGCTGGGTGAAAGCAGCACGCCTTCACGCACCAGCGAAGTAGCGCTAGGGATCGCCTTAATCACGCCCTCGACATCAGGTGAGCGCAGTAATAGCGTTGCTTCAGCCCGGTAACGCTCGTCTGGGCGCTGGCCGCTATATTGATTGCTAAACTGATCGGTAATTCGCGGCGGAGTGGAACTGACATGCTCCGGCGCAAATCCCTGGGCCTGAAGGAAAGCGCGAATCGACTGCTCGTCATCGGATAGCTGCTGCTCCAGGTCACTCAAGGTGTTGGCGCTGACACTGTAGTTGAACGGCCAAAGCACTAAATCTGCTGGCACTTCCCGCTCTGACAAGCCGCGCACCGTCACGCTGCGGGACGACTGCTGCCACACTTCGGCAGCCCCTTTGATATAGCTACCGCCGACAACCAGCCCTATCGCTAACAACCCACCAAGCAAAACGGCACTTGCCAGTACCGCCGTATTTCGAATACTGCCCGCCATTTCAGCCACTCCTACAAACTGCCGTTAAATTAACGACTACTTATTTGCATCATAGACCTTAAAGGTCAATTCGTGGGCGGCTGATTGTGGCAAGTTTGAGGAAGCGGTGAATATTAGCGATCGTGGCTTTTGGTGCGCATACCACCGCCTCGTCGCGTTCAGGCTTGTACTACGCGCTGCTGCTGCTCACCCAAGCCTTCGATACCTAAGCGCATTTGCTGCCCATCACGTAGGTAAACCGGGGGTTTCTGCCCCATCCCTACGCCGGGCGGTGTACCGGTCGAAATTACATCACCGGGCTGCAGGCTCATGAAACGACTCAAGTAACTGATCAGAAAAGGCACTTGATACACCATGGTGCGCGTACTGCCATCCTGGTAACGCTTGCCGTCCACTTCCAGCCACATGCTCAATTGATGGGGGTCAGCCACCTCATCGCGCGTGACCAGCCAGGGGCCCAAGGGGCCAAACGTATCGCAACCCTTGCCCTTGTCCCAGGTACCACTCCGCTCCAGCTGGAACTCACGCTCAGACACGTCGTTGACCACACAGTAGCCGGCCACATGGGACATAGCATCGGCTTCATCGATATAACGACCGCCTTTGCCGATAATCACGCCAAGCTCAACCTCCCAATCGGTCTTCTTTGAGCCACGTGGAATTTCCACATCGTCATTGGGGCCACAGATGGCGCTGGTCCATTTGTTAAAAATCACGGGCTCTGGCGGCACCTCGGCGCCGGTTTCCGCCGCATGATCGGAGTAGTTGAGGCCAATACAGATAAACTTGCCCACCCGGCCAACGCAGGGCCCCAGACGCACATCCGCCGCCACTTCAGGCAGTGAAGAAAGATCCATACCACCCAATTTCTGCAGCGCTTCATCACTCAACTGGTCACCGGCAATGTCGTCAATAACGGCAGAAAGATCACGCACCTTTCCCTGGCTATCAAGAATGCCTGGCTTTTCCTGACCAGACGCTCCAAAACGTAAAAGTTTCATAGTGTTATACCTTATTAAATGATCAGCTTGCCCAGCCGCCATCAATCAGTTGTGTGGTGCCTGTAATAAACGCTGCTTCATCACTGGCCAGGAAAGTGGCTAGCGCTGCAACTTCTTCCACCCGTCCTAGCCTACCCATTGGCTGACGCGCAATAAAGGAGGCAAGAACATCAGCATCGCTGCGCCCCTCTTTACGAGCCTGCTCAGCAATACGCTGATTCAACGAGGGTGAGTCGACGGTACCAGGGCAGATGGCATTGCAGCGAATGCCTTGGGTCATGAAATCGGCGGCGACTGATTTGGTGAGGCCGATGACGGCTGCTTTGGACGTGCCATAAGCGCAGCGATTCGCCACGCCTTTAACGCTGGATGCCAGAGAAGCCATGTTGATAATACTGCCACCCCCGTTTGCCAACATGCCAGGTAAAAAAGCCTGCAAGGTATGAAACATGGAAGTAACGTTCAGATCCATCGACCGTTGCCAGGTGGCCTCATCACATTCAAGTACGGTGCCTCCTGCCACCATGCCAGCACAGTTGAAGAGAATATCCACATTAGGCAGCGAACTGGCTAATTCATGGATCGCTTTGCTATCCGTGACATCCAGACAATACGCTTCAACGCCTGCAACCCCCTCCAGCATGGCAATATCAATGTCCGTTGCGAATACGCGCGCCCCTTCAGCTACAAAGCGTTCTGCACTGGCGCGCCCGATGCCATTGGCAGCAGCAGTGATAAGCGCCGTTTTGTTCTTGAGTCTCATAGGCTGGATAACCTCTTCGTCGCTATCGCATGGCCACAACAATCGTGGGATCATAGAATAGGTCAAGACAACCAAACGCCTAATGGCCTGACCAATAAAACGAGTATGCTAGAGAGGCTTTGATACTGGCAAGGCAGCAAATAGCTCAATAGTACTTTTAAAGGGTCAACTTTAGTCGCGTTTAACGCTTATTAACCACTTGTTGAAACGGGCAGGAAACATCTCGCATGCCAATTCAAACCATCCGCTCCCAGCGGCTCTATCGCCAGATTGCGGATCAACTGCAGCAGCTGATTCACGCGGGCGAGTTTCCACCAGGCACACTACTGCCTCCCGAACGGGAGCTAGCAAACTCCCTGGGCGTCAGCCGCGCTTCCGTCAGGGAGGCCTTGATTGCGCTAGAAGTCATTGGGCAAGTTGCCGTCAAAGTGGGTCACGGCGTGGTGGTGCTTGAGTCTAGCTCAGCGACGATGGAGCCCGTCATGCGCGCAGCGGCACGCACCGAGGCTTGGGCACTAGACCCTGAATTTGAGAGCGAAATTGAGCTTAACCTGGACGAAGAAATCCCGCCCTTTTCACTGCTCCAGACACGCCGCTATCTAGAGCCAGAGATTGCGGCGCTAGCGGCCCTGAGTGCCAGCGAAGAGGATCTAAAGGCGATCCGCCTCGCCTTTGAGCGAAATGTAACTGATAACGCTGATGGCGGGCGCAACTGCGCAGGCGACCGTTTACTGCATATTCGCATCGCCGAGGCCTCAGGGAACGCAGCCTACGCGCTCGTCATCAAGCACCTGCTTGGTCATCAGTACGGTGCCATGTTCCGCCGCCTGCAAGAACTATTTATGGAAACGGACATGCCAAAACGCTCTCAGGAGGATCATGAGAGGATCGTAAAGGCGATTGAAGCGCGTGATCCAACTGCCGCCCGCCACGCCATGGAAGTCCATCTTGACCATGTATTGAATGTTTTCTTCGCTGAGTAAACCACGCTTCATATTTTGCGTGATTAACGGCTTGGTTTAATCGCGCCGTACACCTTAAAACGGCGATTGTCCGCCAGGGTATGAAAGTCCTGAAAGGCACGTTGCAAATGATCGGGATAAGGCAAAAAACCGTTCGCCACAATGACTAGGCGTCCACCAGGGCTTAAATGTTCAGGCGCTTGGCTAATCAAGCGCTGGCTTGGGCCATAGCTGATATCGCGCTCTTTATGGAAGGGGGGATTGCTGATAATCCAGTCAAACTGCTCATCCTCAAGCGCGCTAAAGACATCGCTACAGAGTACTCGCCCTTCGAGCCCATTCGCGGCTAACGTGCGCTTACAGGCTTCTATCGCAAAGGCACTAATATCCACGGCGGTCACAAGGTGGCCACGCTGGGCCAACCAAGCGCTGACAATACCGTCGCCACAGCCCATATCCAGTACTTTGAGCGGTTTTTTCGGCAAGCTATCCTCAATGCTTTCCAACATTAGCAGCGTACCTTCATCGACTTTGCCATGGCCAAAGACACCGGGATGGCTGGCCAGCGTTAACCCCAGCGCTTCAATGTTTTGCCAAGCGCTATCACTAGCTGAATCTAACGCAATAGTATGGGTGGCAAAGAGTGAACAGCGACGCGCGTTATCGCGCTTGTCCCACGTCATTCCCAGCTCATCCAGCATCTTGGGAACGCGCTTGATCCCCCCTTGATGCTCGCCAACAATCTCTAACGGCGTGCCGCTAGGTAGCTGTTCACATAACCACTGCAGCCACCAGATACCTAACTGATGGGCTTTTGGCCAAAACAGCACCACTTCTTTTCCTAATGGCTCACCCGCGGCCAAGTCAAAAGGTGTCCGGGCTTGCTTGCCCTTTGCCTTCCATTCATTTAGCACCGAAAAATCACCGCTCAACACTCCCGCTGACTGGTCAATAAGCCAGCTATCCACAGGCGGGCCTACGACCCACAGCGCTGTGTACTTATCTCTTTGGCGCTCTAATAACTGACACGCAGGGGCTTGGGCACTCATTCAGGATTCTCCGGTTTCGTTAATGTGTACAGTAGGTAACGACCCAATCGCCAATGCGGGTCTTGGCGACAGTACTGTTTTTCCAGCGCCAGTAGCGTTTCTTTTTCTGCAGGCGTTGCGGGGGGATGGCGTAAGTAATCTTGAAACACTCGGATGCCAGCTACGGCATCTATTTTCAGTCCGTTTGCTGCGCTCCACTGGGCAATGTCGCCGTGCGTTACCGGCGAAATGGGCGTTAAACGTTGCCGTTTTCCCTTCCCCTCCAATCGGTCACTCAACGCCTTCTCAAGATTGCCTTTAACCACATTAGAGAAACGCAGGGCATCGCGATTAAACACCATCAAGCTAAGCTGGCCACCAGGCGCCAGCAGATCACTTAAGTTAGCCAGGGCTGCTTGCGGGTCACCCAGCCACTCCAACACTGCGTGGCAAGTAATCAGCGACCATGGCCCCGGGGACTGCGGGGGCAGGTCCTGCAAGGACGCTTGTCGGTAAGTAATGGAGTAGTGAGGTAGCGTCGGGTCATCGTGATGCCACTGTTGGGCATAACTGAGCATGTCTTTCGAAGGCTCCGCCATGGTTACCTTATGCCCACGCTTGGCAAACCACGCCGTTTGTTGGCCCAGACCACCGCCCACGTCAAGGACATTCTGCTCGTTTAAAAGCAACATTTGCGGCAATAAATAGTCAAGCATCGCTAAGCGCAACTCGCCACGGGGTGCCTGATAGAGTGAACGAGAGAACTTATCGACCAAGCCATCGAAATAGCGATCGCCAGCCTCTGTTAAGTCATAGCTTTTTGGTACATCGTTTGGGTGCATACCGTGGGCATCGCTTTTGCGAGAAAAGGCGCAGTTTACCTGATTCGTCCTGCTCAGCCGAACGGCATACTTCACAACGCCTCTTATAGCAAAAAGCTATCAAAAAACCACCCTACATAACAAAAATAAAAATGAATAGTTTTGCAAATAGGCGTTAAATGATGGCTAATCAACTCATCAATAGGTATTTCCGAGGGTAAAGGGGGGTTAGCGCTACTATAATAATGCTAATTTGTAAAAGTCATCACCAAGACAATAGCTAACTAAAAAACAAATATGGTGAATATGACATGTCAATCCATAGAGTTAAGCTCAAGTCTGGTGTATGGGAGGAGGTAGGAAGGGTGGCGTATCCTGTTGATTGATCACGACCAAGATCTCAACCAACACGAGTGGATACGCCATGACCGATTCTACCCTCCG
>NZ_JBANSN010000048.1:0-17940 GCF_037070215.1 Vreelandella arctica
GAACCCATCGGAAACGTTCCACCAGCAGAACGAGAAAGGACGTATTATCGTCAATTGGAGGAGTCGGGTGAAGCTGCCTGACTCAAACAAACCGGTCTCCGGAATAACCGGGGCGGTTCAATACTACTTATATTTATCCTCTTGTCTTCAATTAGCGAGGTCTTTGCGCAGGTGCAATTGCAGCATCCTGACCAATTTTACACAAACGGCGATAAAACCGATGGCTGGACCCGTGATTCAGAAAAAAGACTCAGGTCGACGTTTTGGTTCGCGAAGAACCCAGAAAATAGCCTTGAGTACCAACAACAAATTGTGATTGTTTATGATGACGCCCCAGATAAAGCGTACTACTTCGATTCGACTACCAAGAAATTCATTGGTCGATTTGATTTGGCATCCGAACAATATTCGCTCCTCCGCCCAGAATATCGTCGGGGGCGAATCGAGGAAATCGATGAGTCGTGGTTCCCCCCGCCAAGCAATTTACCGACTATTGGCGAAATGTTTGAGCCTCCCCCTGTGTGTGTGCAAGAACATTTTCTCTGCTTGATTGAGACTGACAACGAAATTAACCCAGCTACAGACGTACGGCCAAGTTCAATAAAAATGATGATGCCGCCACCCACTGCGAAGTTCCCGCGGCTTCATGAAAGCTCCTGGGATACGAGTTATACAACTGACGATGGCAGTCATGTTCGAGCACGTGTGGATTTTAAAGGCAGTAGAGGTGCTTACCGGTTGGCTGGCAGTGAAGCCGTTGGAGATCTTTTCAATATACAGTACAGCAGTGGGCAAGACGCGATTTCCATCACAGGGCAGTGGTCGCTCAGTAATAATGGTGGCTATTTTTTATTTAGCGTTCCAAAGGATAACATGGATGTTTTCTGGGGAGAGTGGGGCTTTGTGCGTCATAGTATTTATGGCACTTGGAGTGGTATACGCAGACCACGGTAAGGTCAGCCCCCGTTATCTAAATACTATAAGGAAGCATTTTATGTTGCCTCAGACATACTCCTCTCCTGCCCACCATTAGGCTAATTATTGCAAAGGAAGCTAACCATGTTTTTTTCTAAACGCGCCACTTTCAGGGCGCTCATTCTTATGTCTGCATTGTTCCCACCCGCGCTGCTCGCTCAGGATGCTCACATCGGTAGCGTGCGAACCGAGTTCAAGCTGCTTGGCCCGAACAATACGATCGAAGTGGAGCGCTTCGATGATCCGAAAGTGCAGGGCATCTCCTGCTATCTTTCCTACTCTCAAATTGGTGGGATCTCGGGCGCGGTAGGGCTTGCTGAGGAGGCGAGTGAAGCTAGCGTAGCGTGTCGGCAGACGGGGGAGATTGTGTTTGACCCCGCTGAGGTAGATGAGCAAGAAGTAATTTTTACACAGCGGCGCTCGGCACTGTTCAAAAATATGCGCGTTGTCCGGATGCACGATACCGAAACGCAGACTTTTGTGTACCTCACCTACAGCACCAAACTGGTAGATGGCTCGCCTAAAAATGCGATTACGGCCGTCCACTATGGTGGGTTAGGAGGCGGCCAGTAATTGACTCGTGTGTGCTTAGCGAGGGTTGCCGAGTGTTTGTGTCCAGTAGATTGAATAGCGCGATTCTGAATCTTTGGCTTTCGCCATGCCCATCTCGGTAAAGGCGTCATTCATGATGTTGCGGCAATGGCCGGGACTCTCTAGCCAGCCTTCCACTGCTGCGGACACCGAGGTATGGCCAGCGGCGATATTTTCACCCACGGCTTGCCATGCGTAATTCTGATTATTGACGCGTTGCTCAATTCCCGCGCCATCCGGGCCTGTATGGCTAAAGTAGTCATTCTCGGCCATGTCCTGGGAGTGGCTCTTGGCCGCTGCTTCCAGCTTGCAGCTCCAAACTAACGATCCCACGGCCTCAAACCGTTGATCGCCGCATTGCCGCTGCTGGCTGCGCGCCTCGTTAATCAGCGTGAGCATTTCCCGCTCTTGATCGGTGAGTTCACACTGATCTTGCACGCTGGCCTTATCGCTCTGGGATTCGTCAGTTGCCCATGCGCTATTTGAGCCCATGAGCATGACAAGCATTAGGCTGAAAAGCGCCCCGGCAGTAGGGCGCTTCTTGGTAAGGAGGTTAGCCACCGAATTTTTCATTCTCGCCTAGGTCTGGAGTGGCGTCCTTTTTGAGATTAGCTTTGGCGATCTCATAGAGCTGAAAGGTTTTACTCTCTTTGGCTTTCCAGTGCTCACCCATCTGGACTTTAACTTCAAGCAGTGCGACGTCTGGATCATCCTTGCCTTCAGGAAACCAAGCGCCGACGAAAGGGTTCCAGTATTTTTCGATCAGATCACGGTTATCGATCAGGTTGGCTTTGCCCGAAAGCGAAACGTACACGCCATCTTCCTGATCAGAAAAACTGAGACAAACATCATGATCACTCTTGGTTTCAAACACTTTTTCAGCACTGCGGCGAGTAAAGAACCACAGGGTGCCATCATACTCTTCCTGCACTAAGTGCATCGGCCGAGCTCGCGGCATATCGTGATCCAGCGTAACGAGCATGCCAACTTTAATGTCTTTGATCATCTTCCAGATCTTTTGCTTATGTTCAGGGCTGGACATAGCTTCACTCTCCTTATGAATTAAGTATTGCGAATAGCCATCGACAATGCTTGTACGTCGATGTTGCTAGCTACAGCCTAGCTACCATTGTCGACATCAGCAAACGCCAAATAGTGCAGGTAAGGTGGTTACTAATGCCGTGCAGGATTAAAGTGGATGGCTACACGCTTTAATGTTGATAGCAGGAGGCTGCCATGTGGTTGGGTACCGGACGCTATTGCCACTTGCCGGATGGCCGGGTCGAGAACCAGTGGCGGCTATACCGTATGGAGCGGCTCGACAACGACTAGGGCTTTATTGAAAAGCGCGGAGCACCCCATCCAAGGCACGTTTTGGGCGTAGATGGATAGCACGGCGTCCGAAAGGACGCCTTGTTTCTAATGCTTGCGATCTTACATAAATGCATATAAGTTGTAAGAAATGAAAACCGAACGCGCTTTCAAATACCGCTTTTACCCCACGCCCGAGCAGGCAACCTTGCTGGCACGGACGTTTGGATGCGTGCGGTTTGTCTGGAACGCGGTGCTGCGCTATCGCACCGATGCGTTCTATCAGCGTCAGGAAAAGATCGGCTACAATGACGCTAGCGCATTTCTAACGCAGTTGAAAAAGCAGCCTGACACCGCGTTCCTGGCCGACGTCAGTTCGGTGCCGTTGCAGCAATGCCTGCGGCATCAGCAAATGGCGTTCAAACACTTCTTTGCCAAGCGGGCTCGCTATCCGAGCTTTAAATCCAAAAAGCATCGCCAATCCGCCACCTTTGCTAGTTCGGCATTTTCGTACCGTGACGGACAGATCACGCTGGCCAAGTGCAGCGAACCGCTGAACATTCGCTGGAGCCGCGATCTACCTTCTACCCCTAGCACCGTTACGGTATCCAAAGACGCGGCTGGTCGCTACTTCGTTAGCTGTCTGTGCAAAGTGGAGGCCGACACCCTGCCGATCACGCCGAAGATGGTGGGCATTGATCTTGGGCTGAAAGATTTATTCGTCACCAGTGACGGAAAGCGCGTTAATAATCCGCGTCATACGGCGCGCTATGCCCGCAAGCTGGCGCGGGCGCAGCGGCAATTGAGCCGCAAGCAAAAAGGCTCCAACAACCGCGCCAAGGCGCGGCTAAAGGTTGCTAAATGCCACGCTAAAATTGCCGGTAGTCGGCTTGACCACCTCCATAAACTCACCCGCCAGATCGTCAACGAGAACCAAGTGATCGCGGCGGAGAGTTTGCAGGTTAAGAATATGGTCAAAAACCGACATCTATCCAAAGCCATAAGCGATGTTGGCTGGGGCGAGCTGGTGCGCCAGCTTGACTATAAAGCGGCCTGGGCGGGACGGCAGTTCGTCCAAATCGACCGCTGGTACCCCAGCAGCAAACGCTGTTATGGCTGTGGCTTTGTGATGGCCTCACTACCACTGAATGTCCGCACCTGGGACTGCCCAGACTGCGGCACCCAAGGCATTGATCGTGACCTCAATGCCGCCCGCAATATTCTACAAGCAGGCACCGCGTTGTTAGCCGGTGCCGAGAGTTGAAGTAAATACCGAAGGGCATTCGGGAATTTACGCCTGTGGAGTTTGTGTCAGACCGGCAATGCCAAGGTATTGAAGGCGGCGAACACCGAAGCAGGAACCAGGAAGGTAACAACTTGGGAATCCGCCACTATCATCTCTGATTTAGTGGTCGGAGGATGTCAATGAACGCTTTCCATGACTGATATCGAGCACGAATATGCGTCTTAGTTATACAGGCCCACTACCGGAAATGGTGGGCTTTTTATTGTTGCCCCAGTATTCGATGATGGCATTCTTTGCGGCGGTAGAGCCGCTGCGGATCGCTAATCGCATTGCCAACCGTCCGCTGTTCGATTGGACCTTGATCAGCGCTGATGGTGGGCCGGTGACGGCATCTAACGGTATGACGCTGATGGCGGATCAAGCAACGGCGGATGTCCATCACTTGCCTTCGCTGGCGGTATGCAGCGGGTTTACGCCGGAAGCCCATCTCACTCGACCATTAATGGCCTGGCTTCATCAGTTGGATCAAGCGGGCTGCTGCTTGGGCGGTATTGATACCGGGGCATTTTTGCTCGCGGCCACTGGGTTGCTAAAACACGAGCGGGTGGCGCTGCACTGGGAGAGTTTGCCTGCATTTCGTGAACGCTTTCCGGGTATTGAGACCACGGATGAGCTGTATGAGCTGGGGGAGCGGCGCTTCTCCTGTGCGGGTGGGGCGGCGGCCATGGATATGGCCCTTGAGGTGATCGCGCGCCGGCATGGCGCGAAGCTGGCCAT
Organism: Vreelandella arctica; assembly: GCF_037070215.1. Classification (NCBI taxonomy): domain Bacteria; kingdom Pseudomonadati; phylum Pseudomonadota; class Gammaproteobacteria; order Oceanospirillales; family Halomonadaceae; genus Vreelandella; species Vreelandella arctica. The sequence continues at coordinate 4,901 of NZ_JBANSN010000048.1, forward strand.
CGATGTGTCTGAGCAACTCATCCATGACCGAATCCGCACTCGCAGCGACCAGCAGCGCATGGCGCTGGTGAAACGCCTTGGCACCCACAACCGGCGTGTGGTCGAGGCGGTGGCGCTGATGGAGCAGAACCTTGAAGAGCCGCTTTCCCTCGAAGAGGTCGCGAGCCGGGTAGAGGTATCGGTCCGCCAGCTTCAGCGCTTATTCGAGCAAGAGCTCAACGAGACCCCGCGGCAGTGGTACTTGCAGCTACGCATCAAGCGCGCCCGGCGGCTGTTAGCGGAGACCGATTTAGCCGTATTGGCGGTGGGGTTAGCCTGCGGGTTTAGTTCGTCTTCCAGCTTTGCGCGTTCGTTTCGTACCCATTACGGCTATTCGCCCCGGCAGGTGCGGGAGAAAAGCGTTTAAGGCTCAATGGTGTCGTGTAATGTCGGACAAGCGTCGCTTAGTGCCTAGTAGTTGGGAGGCAGCCGCGCATACTAACTAAACCCAACTAATAAGAGGTTTAGCCATATGATGTCTGTCACTACTCGCTCTAACACCACCAAGTCGTTGTCGCTAAAAGCGGGTTTTTTACTCGCTGCATTTGCTGCCACGCCTGCCATGGCAGAGCTTGATGAGCTGCGTTTAGGCGTGCCGCCATGGCCTGGGGTCACGGTAAAATCCGAAATTGCTGCTCAATTGCTGGAGAGCATGGGTTACGAAACCCGCCAGCAAGATTTAGCGGTTAGCGTTATTTTGGAAGGCTTGGCGCGCAATGACCTGGAAATCTATCTGGGTGGCTGGTATCCAGTACAGACAGATATGGTTGAGCCGCTAGTGGCCGACGGTAAAGTCGAAAAAGTGGTGTCCAATATCAGCGGGGCCAATTCCGGGTTGGTGGTTCCCCAGTATGTTTACGATGCGGGTGTTACTACGGTCGCTGAATTGGCTGAGCACCATGACCGCTTCGATGGCGAAATCCAGGGCATTGAAGCGGGCACGGGCATTAACGACGCCATTCTCAATGCCATCGATAACGACCTGGCAGGTCTGGGGGATTGGCAGCTTCGTGAAAGCTCGACCTCGGCCATGCTTGCCCAGGCGGAGCAAAAAATGGCTGACGAGGAATGGGTCACGTTTGTCGGCTGGGAACCTCACTGGATGAACGTGAGCTTTGATTTAGCCTATTTAGCCGACAGCGATGATGCGGGCGTGGCATCCATTGAAAGCACCGTGTGGACTATTACCCCGGCAAGCCTTGCCGATGAGGCACCACAGGTGCACCGCTTCCTGTCGCAATACGTGGTGGCGATCGAGGACCAGAACGAGTGGGTGCACGAGTACAGCTACGAAGAGCGCCCGGCGGATGAAGTGGCGAACGAGTGGATTGGTAACAACCTGGATACCGTTGCCGAATGGTTAGACGGTGTTGAAACCCGCGATGGCAAATCCGCTATTGAGCAAGTGCGGGCCCAGTTTGATTCTTAATAGCTCGGCTCTTAATAGCTCGACGCTTAAAAGCACGTTTTTTACGAACTGAACGACGAAACGGCGCCTTAATGATTAAGGCGCCGTTTTAGTGTGTGGCAAAAGTCCTGCCAAGCGGCACTCATGTCGGGTAGCTGAGTGTGGGCGTGAAGCGCGCCATGTACCATCTGCGGCGCACAGCGGTAGCCAATGGACGCCCCCGCTTGCTGCCAGAGCACCACCGCCGTTTCGACAGGCCGCGTTAACGGGTCGTGCTCCACGGTGAGCACTTCGATGCTGCTCGCAGGAGGGCTACAATCCCGCTGGGTGGCGATAATCTCAGGGCACTGTTGACGAATACTGAGCACATCGCTGCGTGACAGTAGTGGTGCTTCCTCCCCAAGGCAGCTAGTTGAAAGTTCGCCGACCGGTGGGTAGATCAATCCGAGCGGCGGTGCTTCATTAAGCTGATGGGCAAGGTCGATAGCCAGTCGTCCGCCCGCGCTGTCACCCACCAGCGCAACAGGATGAATCGCTTCTAACACCGCTTGGCAGTCTGCCAACATGGCGGGGTAAGCCACCTCTGGCGCCAGCCGATAGTTAACGCTCACCACTTCACGCTCAAGGGTTTGTGCCAAGCTGGCGGCGAGGCCGTGGTGGCTCTCCGCTGAGCCGATCGTAAAACCGCCGCCATGGATAAACAGCACGCAGCCTGGCGTTCGCCGTTGGGGGATAAAGCGGCGCACGCTAACACCCTCACAAATGCTATTGTCGATCCGCATTCCTGCCGGGTCGGGTGGGGCGACGGTGCGACAAAGCTTATCGTAGGCACGCCGCGATTGAGGCAAGGGCAGTTCCTCCATCATGGCCAGCCCTGCGCTAAAGCGTTGAATAAAGGCGTCTACGTTCATCTTTGATGTCACCCTCAGCGTCGAATACCGATGGTGCGGCCAGCAAGCTCCGGCCAGGCATCGCTCTCTGCCCGTGGCAGTGCCGCCACATGATTTGCGACCGCTTCGGGAAACGGGCTTGGTCGCCCGGAAGCTTGCTTCATGCCCATCAGCATCTGTTCGCTGGTTGCCAGCAGGTTGCCTTCGTCATCGAACATGGCGAAAAACACGTGCAGGCGTTTTGCATCGCTATCGAGCAGCGTTAGGTCAATATTGAGCGGCTGACCTTGGTGCGCCTCGCGGCGATAGCAGAGGTGGGTTTCCAGCGTATAGATCGTGTAGCCATAGTGCTCACGGCCTGCTTCGTCTAAGCCTATCTGGTCAATCAGTGCTTCGCAGGCCTGGGAAAAGACGCGGGCGTACTCCGCGTCGTTCATGTGCCCGTTGTAGTCGACCCACTCGGGGGCGACGTGGGTTTCATGGATGTTCATTAAATGCGCCCCTTTAGACCTTCGGCTTCCGGCCAGTATTTTTGCACTACTTCCAGCAGCTCGACTAAAAAGTCATCCCGGCGCCGGTCCAGCGTGGCCACTGAACGCCCCGCGGCCTGATGCTCACAGCCTTCGACCACTTTGTCGATGAGTTCGTCGGTGAGTTCTGGGGCTTCCAGTTTGGTCCAGGGTAGTTTTAACGCGGGGCCAAACTGCTCCAGCATATGGCGCATGCCAGGCTCGCCGCCCGCCAAGTGGAAGGTTAAAAAGGTGCCCATCAATGGCCAGCGGAGCCCGCAGCCGTAAACCACCGCCGCGTCGATCTCTTCTGTGGTGGCCACGCCATCGTTGACCAAGTGCAAGGCTTCACGCCACAGCGCTTCCATCAAGCGGTCGGCGATATGGCCCTCTATTTCACGGCGCACCACCAACGGCCGCATGGCGAGCGACTGATACAACTCTTGGGCGCTGGCGATTTGGGCGGGCTGGGTGGCCTCACCGCCAACAAGCTCTACCAATGGCAGCAAATACACCGGGTTGAAGGGGTGAGCGACGATCACACGCCCAGGTGCTTGCCGACACTGCTGCTGCAGGTCCGTGGGTTTGAAGCCGGAAGTCGACGAGCCAATGATGACGTCCGGTGCGGCGGCAGCATCGATAGCGGCTAAAATTTCTTGCTTTAGCGGTAGACGCTCGGGCACGTTCTCCTGAATCAGGTCAACGCCGTTCACGGCCTCTTCGATCGTGGTCGCAAAGGTTAACCGCTCAGGGCTAGCACCGGGCGCAAGGCCTAGCTGAGTTAACGAAGACCAGGCATTGTCGATAAACGATTGGGTGCGCGCAGGCGCGTGGGAATCTGGATCAAAAGCGACGACGTCCCACCCTTGAGCTAGGGCGCGGGCAATCCAACCGTTGCCAATCACGCCAGTACCAATCACGGCTAAGCGGCTCATGCGTCACCTCCTGACGGGTTACGTAACTTCAGATGTGCCCGGGTTTCTGCCGGTGTCATTACTCGGGCGCCGAGGTTTTCAATGATGGTCGACGCTTTCTCGACCAGTTGGCCGTTGTTGGCCAGCACGCCTTTCTCTAAAAACAGGTTATCTTCCAACCCGACCCGAGCGTGGCCACCTAGCAGCACGGCTTGGGCAACCATGGGCATTTGATGGCGACCAATGCCAAACGCAGCCCAGTTAGCGTTGGTGGGTAATTTGTTACGCATGGCCAACATCGTTTCGGTGTCTGCTTCGGCGCCCCAGGGAATACCCAGGCAGAGCTGATAGAGCGGGTCGCCATCGATCAAGCCCTCTTGCTGAAGCTGGCGGGCAAACCAGACGTGGCCCAGATCAAAGCACTCCAGCTCCGGCTTAACGCCTGCGGCTTGAACAAGGCGGGCGTGTTCACGCAGCCAGTCAGCCGGGTTGACGTAAACCATGTCGCCAAAATTGAGGCTGCCGCAATCCAGCGTGCACAGCTCGGGGAGCAGCTCGCCGACAGGGGCGTGACGTTCGGCGGGCGTTTGGATATCGGTGCCGGGGCCGCCGCGAGTGGGGTCTGTGGCATCGGGTATCCAGTCGCCGCCGCCGCCCGCGGTGATGTTCATGACGATATCCACATCGACCTCGCGAACGCGCTCCATTACTTCGCGGAACTGCTCAGAAGAGTGGCTGATGCCGCCGGTCTCCGGGTCGCGAACATGGATATGCGCGATGCTTGCCCCGGCGCGAGCAGCTTCAATGCAGGAGGCCGCGATGGCCTTGGGTGTCACGGGAACGCTGGGGTTTTTGGCGGTAGTATCCCCTGCGCCGGTAACGGCACAGGTGAGAATGACATTGCGATTCATGGCGTGCTCTCTAGTCAGCAGTTTATTCGCTTACTAGTGTGTCGCGGTGTGCAGACATTGGTTGTCATAAAGCGACATTCGCTATACACAGGGTGCGGTTTTTGATCTCCATTGGTGAATTGTCTCCTCCTCACTCCCCACAATGGGGATTGCTCAATTCGCAATGTGCTGATTAGAAACTTGGTTCACGGTAAATATTGACCGCCATGGTTGCCGATCTAAACTAAATAAGCCCATGGCAAAATGGATAACAATTACAAACAACGCTAGGAAGGAGTGCCTTCAATGTCCCATAAACCCGTTCTGCGGCCGCTATCTGCGTTCATCGCTTCTGCGGTGATCATAGGCTTACCCGCCATTGCGACTGCCAATGAGCCTGAACTCAGCCAGACTGAGGTGTTAACCGGTCTTGAAAACCCTTGGGATATGGCCTTTCTGCCCGACGGGACGATGTTTTATACCGAACGCTGTCTTGGGCTTTCGGTGCGGCTCCCCGATGGTGAGGTAGAGCATCTGCTAGGCATGGAAGGCACGGAGGAGTATGCCACCACCGCCGATGATCTTGTCTGCGAGGGTCAGGCCGGGATGAACGGTGTGGCAATCGACCACGATTTTGACGAAAACCGCACGGTCTACGTTTACTCTGCCTCCAACATGTCTGAGCCACGCACTAACCGTGTGCAGCGCATGACGGTAAACAGTGATTTCACTGAGGTATCGGATCGCACTGACATTGTCGAGGATATTCCTTACAAGCCCGCCGCCACCGATCACCCGTTCGGCGATGCTGGCGCACACAATGGCGGACGTATCCGCTTCAGCCCCGAGGATGGCTACCTTTATGTGACCACTGGCGATAATCATAACAGTGAGATACCGCAGTCACCGGAGCTTCTTGGTGGCAAGGTGCTGCGTATTGACCGGGATGGCGAGGCTGCCGAGGGTAACGAACCGCCTGAGGGCTTCGATCCACGTATCTATACCTATGGTCACCGTAACGTACAGGGCATCACCTTCCACCCTGATACAGGGCAGCCCATCGTGACGGAGCACGGCCCCTGGCATTCGGATGAGATCAATGCGCTGGTCAATGGTGGTAATAGTGGCTGGGATCCGAAACCGAACATGGCGGGCCGTGGCGACTGCCCGGACGATTATTGCGGTTATGAGCCCAATCAGACCGAGGGGATGGATCCAAAAGAGCGGGCGGCCTATATGCCGGTGACCGACACCGAAACCTACCCTGACGCTATGCAGCCTGCTTGGAAAAACGATGGGCTTTCTCAGGGTATCTCGTCTGCCGAGTTTCTAGTCGGCGAGCAGTGGGGCGATTGGGACGGCCGTCTGGTTGTTGGTTTTATGGGCATTGGCTTTGGAGGTACGCCGGTGGGGCAGCGTATTAACCTGATTGATATCGCGGAGGATGGTCTTTCGGTCAATGACGTTACCGAAATGCCGGTGCCCATGGGAGCTGCTCGCTTCCGTTCGGTGGTGCTGGGCCCGGAGGGTGATCTTTATACGGCGGTTGATGAAGGCAGCATTTACCGCATCACTCCGGAATAAGCTAATGGCAGCCGCACTGGCATAGCTCCTGGCATAGCTCAGTGCGGCTGCGTTCTCACCCAAACCAACTCATGCTTTTTGATCAAGACCACTCTACTGGGAAAAGGTCACTATGAAGGTATCGCTGTTTTTCATTATTACGATGGCGCTGGCGATGGGGTCGACAACGGGTCAGGCGGCAGATAAGTCCGCCGGAGAAGCGCTATTTGCTGACGCATGTGCCCAATGTCACGGACCAAACGGGAAGGGAATGGCTAGCTTTCCATCACTGAGCGGTCGGGATGCGGAGTATATTACCTCCCGCCTTGAAACGTACCGGGCCGGTGAAAAGGTGGGATCAAACTCCTTTCTGATGATCCCCAATGCTACCAATTTATCGGATGATGATATTGCTAATCTAGCTGCCTTTATCGCAGAGAGCGCCGAGTGACATGGCTGCTTAAAAGAGCAGCATAAATTACGCCACTTGCTTATTAATATCCTGTCATTTCCAGATAACCCTCGCCAAGCGGTTCGCCGCTGGCGCGGTCACTGATCTCCACTTCGCCCTCCCAGTACGGCACGCTGGTGGTCATCCAGCGGTTGGCGTAGGGCGCTTCAACGATGATATCGACGCCCGCTGAAGGCACTGCCAGTCGCCAGCGGGTGGGAATGTCGCGCCCGGCCACAGACGACGTTGCCAGCGGCGTCATGATGATGTCGGTATTTGCTAATGGAGTGGGTTCACCTTGCGGGGTAATCCAGGTGCCCGAGCGATAGTCAGCGCCTTGCTCTTGATCCGTGTTGTCACCACCGCCACGTAGCTGAAACGCCATCAGCTTATGACCGTCGTTAAAATGCAGCGATAGCCAATCCCAGCCTGACTGACGGGCATCGAGTAGCTGGCTGCTCCATTCCCGATCGAGCCAGCCTCGCCCGCTGACAGCTTTGGTCTCGCCGTTAAGGGTGACATTGCCGTCTATCTGCCAGAAGGGCTGGCTATAGTACATTGAGCCTTGGCCATTGGCGGCTTTCTGGCTGAACCCTTGTTCCCCATGCAAAACCAGTGGCCCTTGGGCGGTAAGCGTTAACATGTAGCCAAAGCGCGACTTGCCTTCGCCGCTGTAGGCGGTGAGCGTTAGAGGGCTAAAAGCGTCGCTGCCAGCTTCTCCACTCGCTTTAAGCTGCCAATCATCTAACCAGGCATGAAAGGGGCTAGAGATGATGCCTGCTTGGCTATCCTGGTGGACGCTCAGGTCGGCCTGAGAGTGGCTGCGCCCGAAGCGCTCGGCCACTTCGTGCTGTTCCCCCTGGGAGATTGCCATATGGGCCATCCAGAGCTGGTCAGCCGCCCAGGGTGTGGGAGCAGGGCGCTCGCTGGGCGGTATTAACGCTTGACGAAAAAGTGTCCACTGCAGGCCAAATGGCTCGCCAGAGGCATCTTCTAAGTTGGCAGTTAAGTACCACCACTCGATACGGTAATCCGGGTGTGCTGCGTGATCCGTTGGAAACGTAAGCAACTGGTTTGGCTCGGCATGTTGAAAGCCATCAGCCTCCTGGCCCAGCCCGGCAAAGCCTGTGTTAGCAGAAGACGTTGATTCTTCTGAACTGCAGCCGTAAAGCATCAGCGTCGCGGTAAACGCCAGTAGAAGACGGAAGTTTTGCAGTCGACTTAAGCTCATTGATTTTGGCTCACTGATTGGCCTCTTCTGCTAGTAACGTGCGCGGTGAGACACGCCAAAAGCGCAGCGCAGGCAGTGCTGCAGATAACAGCGCCACGGCAACCGCGGTCGCTAAGGTGACAGCCATTTCCCAAGGGAATAGATAGAGCGGTAGGCGCCAACCAAAGGCAGCCACATTAATGATCGCCACCAAGCCCCAGGTGATCGCGATACCCAGTGGCAGTGCCAGCAGGCCGGTGACCAATGCCGCACCCCCCAGCTGTACCAAACTAAGCTGGGCCAGCTGTGCCCTAGGAATACCCAGCGCCCAGAGCGGTGCTAGCTGTTGGCGTCGGCTGCGGGCCTGGGCAAGCAGGCTGGCCAGCAGCGCCAGGGCTGCTACCGCTAAGGTCAGTACATTCAGGGCACGGGTAATAGTAAAGGTGCGCTCGAAAATCTCGGTGGCGATGCGCTTGATCTCGCGTTGATCGCTAAGGGCATCGCTGCCCAGGCCAAAGCGCTCGGTAAGTGCTTCACGCAGGGCATCCACATCGGCGTTGGCATGCAGCACCACGCCCATCGAGCTTGGCGGGGCATCAAAGCGTGCGGCAAGCTGGGGCGATGCCATGAGAATCTGCCCGCTGGGATTGCCATAATCAGGGTAAGTCGCGGCGATGGTCAGCGCTTCATTGGAGCCCGGCGCGCGAATGTTTAGCTGGTCGCCGGGGGAAAGATTCTCAGCAGTAGCGAGTTGTTCGTTAATAAAAGCCGCGCCATGCTCAAAGGCTGCCCAGGCAGTGTCACGGTCCAGCTGGGTCGTCAGGAGCGGCCAGTGAGGTGTCAAAGATTCGCCTGGCGTAATGCCATAAAGCTCGACAGGGGTGGCTAAAGTGCGACTGCCGTCGGACGTAATGATGGACTCAAGAACGGCCTCGCTTCGCCGAGTGAGCAGGCGCTCTGATACGTCAGGTTGATCAGCCAGCCAAATATCAATGTCTGCATATTGCTCGGCGGGGGCATTCAAATAGAGGGGGGCGACTAAGCGCTGATCCAGCCACTCTAAAAAGGTGAGACGAAAACCACCGACCATACTGCCGACCCCTAGATTGGTCGCCAGGGCGATGAGTAGGGCCATCATGGCAAGCGAGAGCTTGGGTAGCTGAAGCTGCATATCCGCCAGTGCCCAATGAACTAGCGGGCGTCGTCGGGCGAGATGTGTCAGCACTTTCAATACGAGGGCTAGCAAGGGGGGGAGCCACAGTGCGCTGGCCAGAAGTAACGCGGCAACCAGCGCAAAGCCTGCCACTAAGCCATCGCCTGGGGGCTGAAAGCGAAGCCAAATATACAAAGCTAGCGCAACGCCCACTGCGAAAGCGCCGCCGATACTCATCAACATTAACTGTCGACGGTAACCACTTCGCCAAGCCTGCATCTGGCCTAATTCCAGCATGTTTAAGCGTGCAGCGCGCCACAGCACGCCGCCGCCCGCCAGCAGTAGCCCACCAAGGCTAACCGCTAGCCCGCCGACCCAGTAATGCCACGGTAAGTTGAGCTCTCTACCAACGCCTGCGCCATACAGTGAGCCTAGGGTGGCCGCTACATCGGGCAGTAATAGGCGTGCCAGCCATACACCGCTGGCGATGCCAGCAGCGGCACCTATCAGGCCAAGCAGGATGAGTTCTACGCCGAGCGCTAGAATCAGACTACGCCCTGAGACCCCCAGTACTCGTAGGGTACGCAGCATGCCCAAGCGTTGTTCCAAAGCCAAACCTAGCGCGGCCTGCACGATAAATAGCCCTACGACCCAAGCGAGTAGCCCCAACGCCGTAAGGTTTAAGTGAAAACTTTCGGTAAGTTGGCCGGGGGTGGCGATGCGTGTGGCACGGGTGAGCGTTAATCCGACCGGCGCTTCCCCCAGTGCTCCCGGCGCGGCCACAAGGCGCGTGATTTCTTCACCGCTCTCAAGTAGCCGTGCGGCGGCGGCGATATCCATCATCAGCGTGTCCGGCGGTAGCACTGGCGCTGAGACGAGCGGCGGGAGTGTCTTGCCGTTCGCCAGGGTAGTGGTGGCCGTTAAGGTGTCGGGGGCTGCACGCGTTTGCCACGGCGGTGTCAGGAAGTCGGTTAACGATCCCGAGGAGTCTGCTTGGGCCAGCGGGTTATCACTGGCAAGGGTCAGCGGATCAATGCCGATCAATGTTAGCCGGGTGCCATCTTGAGTGACAACTTCACCCTCTAGCATGGGCGAAACGGGCAAGCCCGCTTGGCGTAGGGCGTGATAGTCCGCACGAGTGAGGGGAGCGCCATCGCATCGCTCAAGCTGATCTAACTGGGTATCAAACATGGCATCGGCGCGGGCGTAGCTGTCGCGAGCCGTGGCGTTGATGGCTTGAATGCCACTCCATAGAGCGCTAGCTACCCACAGGCCGAGTAGTAGCATGGCTAATTGGCCTGGATGACGTCGGTAGTGGGCAAGCAGCGTTGCCACCACCGTGGGCAGAGACTTGATCATGTCACGGTGTTAATCAGCTGGCCGTGGCGCAAGCGCAGGCAGCGATCTAGCGGTGCGGCTACTTGTAAGCTGTGGGTGACAACGAGTAGAGCGCACTGGGTTTCGCGGACAAGGCTTAATAGCAGTTCAAGCACTTTACCAGCGGTGGTTTCATCCAAGTTGCCCGTCGGTTCGTCGGCTAGTAACAGCGGCGGGCGCGGGGCTAAAGCGCGGCCAATGGCCAGGCGTTGTTGTTGCCCGCCGGAAAGTTGTTCTGGGTAACGTTTTTCCAGCCCCTCTAGCCCCAGCCGTGCGATTAAATAGGCTGTCCAGTCGGTATCGTTACGGTTGGCCAGACGCGCCTGAAGGCGCAGATTGTCGATGACCGTTAGGCTGGGGACTAAGTGAAATTGCTGAAATACTAAGCCCAATTTTTCGCGGCGTAGCTTGGCGCGGTCGGGTTCGGCTAGCGTCGATACGTTCTGTCCCGCGAGTGTGATACTGCCCTGATCGGGCAGGTCCAAACCGGCAGCAAGATGGAGGAGAGTGGATTTGCCGCTTCCCGATTCGCCCATCAATGCGAGGCTTTGGCCAGGTGCCAAGCGAAGGGAGACATCGTCGAGTACTTTTAGCGGGCCTTGAGGTGTCGTATAGGTTTTATGGACCTGATGAAGTTCCAGCATAGGCTGCTCTTTTTACTGAGGAAAGGCACTAATCGCAAACGCCAGACTAGTTATCAATAGGCGTAATCGGTGCGCCGCGCTCGCCATACACGGCTATGCCGCCGCGCCCTGTGCGCTTGATGAAATACATGCTTTTATCAGCCGCATCAATTAGCTCGCCTGCGCTGCCAAACCCGCCATCATTTAAACAGGCAATACCAATAGAGACGGAGACATGGATGGGAACATTGCCATCACGACCCATTGGGATTTTTTCTAAACGCTCGACAATTCGCTTTGCGAAAACATGGGCAGCTTTGGCGTTTTCATCAGGTAAAATGATCAAAAATTCCTCACCGCCCCAGCGGCCAGCCAAGTCACCTTCGCGAATTAACGCTTGAAGCGTCTTGCCGAATTTTTCGAGCACTTGGTCGCCCATTTGGTGCCCGTACTTATCGTTCAGTTTTTTGAAATGGTCCAGGTCAATAAATACAACTGACATGATGCGAGACTGTTGCTGACACAGGGCAAAACGCTTTTGCATCTGCACTTCCAGCCAGGCACGGTTCGCAAGGCCTGTGAGCGTATCGGTTCGCGAGCGCTCTTCTAGCTCATCTTGTCGTTGACGCAACGAAGCGAGTTCCGCCTGTTGCATCTCAAGACGCGCATTGAGCTGTAACGTCTGCCGAAATAGTAGTTGTTGCGCCTCAGCAAGCAGCGATTCGTTATCTTGTAGCGGAGGGGCTGACATTTGCAACATGTCAGCCAACGCCGGTAACTGCTGCTGAATATTTTCTAATAAATGCCGCAAAGAGATCGTGTGGGTGCCCCGATAGGTTTCAAATTCCCTTATCACAGTGACTAATGATTGCGCTGGGTTTGAAGAGAGCCAGGCATCGGCAATGGGGCCAGATAACTGAATACATACCATGTCCGGGGCGGCAATGTCGTATTCACCGTGGCTATCACAGATACGTTGGGCAAGAGGTGTTGGAACTCCCCATTTAGCGGCAATCCAAGCACCTACTTGAGAGTGGTCGCAGCCAAAAAGCCGTTGCTCTGATTCTGCTAACTGCCGATGTGATAGGGCGGCTTCAGAATATAAATGGCTGCTTTCTATAGGATAAGTTGCACGCAAGGCAATAATGCCAATGTCTTGAAGCAAGGCTGCCGTAAAAACAGGTCCTGCCATGTCGGCGCAGAGATGAATGGCAAGGTGTCGTGCGGCTAACGAGGCAATGATCGAGCGCATCCATACACGCTGATAATGGGTATCGACCGCCCTGTTTTGAAGTAGGCTGAAACTCATTACTGCTGCCAGTGTGGCATCTAACCCCAGGCGGGCAGCCGCTTCATGGCACGTGTGCACTTTAATGTGGGTACGCGAGAAAAAGGCACTGTTCGCAAGTGTAATGATCCGCATGGTTAAGGCTGGATCACGCTCAATGGCGTTGGCATACTCGCTTACCGAAGGGTGCTCTGTGCGTGCAATCTTCAGGACATTAATAGCGACAGAAGGTAGAGAGGGCAGATTAGGACACTTGAGGAGATCAGATACTAAAAATGCAGGTAGCGCAGTCGTTAAGACTAGATCTTTCGAATAGTCTTTTCCCTGAATGACCTCCATTACTCTCTCCTTGCTTTTTATTGGCTAGTTTCAGCAGCCTTCAGCCTTTCCTGGCTATTGCGTCGAAGCCGATAATGTTCGTATTCAAGCGTTCGTTTTAATTCATTATAGTGAATCTCGGACAAAATACTTATATTTGGCTCTACTGATTTTTCTTTGTTGATCCCAAAAGTACTCTAATTGGTACTGTTTTGTAAGATATCTCCTAGTTATTTGTAAGTAATTTCTTACGTAGGGTAGAAAATTAGCGTTTTTTTAAGAACTCATAAGTGCCTATTCAAAATTAATCGCGTGATCAGTTCCGTAACCACCGAGTAAGCGGTGTACCTCTTCATGTAGACGTTCAAACGAGAGATAGGCACTCAAGGGCAGCCAGGTGTACTTCA
>NZ_JBANSN010000049.1:0-17776 GCF_037070215.1 Vreelandella arctica
AGGGTTTCACCCATGGCGAGTGGTCCTCTTGAATCGTGTTCTGGCAGGAACATCCTGATTCTACAAGAGAAAACCACTCGCCATCTTCGTTTTCAGGTCGGCCTCATGAATAAGCTGGGGTAACAGCTCATGGGCCAATTTCATAAAATGGCCGCGATTATTGAGATTTGTCAACGCATCCCGCTCAGCGACTATCCGCAGTTGCTCTTCCAGTGCTTTTCGGTGCGCAATTTCGTTGTGCAACTGGTGATTTTGATCACGCTCTTCGTGAAGCAACGCATACTGCTTACGCTGCAGACTCTCCAAACGCAGCAAGGCAAAGAACCCCACCACGATTCCCATGATCAACAAAAGTGCGATGCGAAGCGCCGTTATCGGGGCAATCTCCGTAAACAGAACAGCAGCGACTAAAAAGCCAATATTTAAGTAGAGGCTGGCAAAAACCACCACGGTTAGCAGGCTGGGAATTAGAAGATAGAACGCCATAGTGGCGACTACCACCGCGGTGATTTGAGTGGAGAGACTTTCGGGGCGCAAGGGAATAATCAAAATGATACCCGTTGCTAATATCCACAATGGCAAGGCGTGCAACCAAGCTCGATAAAAGCGCCCTCTCCCGTACCTGACAATGAAGGCCACAAGCAGGCAAAGGCTTACCACTACAATGCGCATGGTAAGGAGCAGGTAAAACTTTCGGGTGAGACCGAGCAAGTAGTAATCCGAAATCGCAAACATACCAAAGACTAAGGTGGCAACACTCAGAGAAAGGCTGAACTCTAACCTAACGCTTTCCTGGATAGACTTGCGATACATCGACTCACTGTCAGCGTCGCAAAATTGGCCCGTTAACCAATGCACCTGGTTCCGCTTTTTTTGTAATGGCAAAGCCCCACACTCCCTGAGTAACGCGGTGATTTCTTTCGGGTTCACTAAGCAAAGCTACTCCACTAACCGGAACAGTCAACTGGAGTGAGTTAGCGAACACGCTTATGCGGCTTCACCACCAGCCAACTGGCCAACACCAAGCTGCCGAATAGCGAATAAACCACCACAAACACCCACGCCGGTAACGTGAAATAGAGCAAGCTATGCAGCCAGTGCTGAATAAATGACCCCGAATAGTTGCCAGCGCCCACCTCTGCTCTAAGCGCCATTTCCCAGGTGGTTAACGGACAAACAACACCTAACCAGGCTTGAACGACCACATAGCCAATCGCGCACAAATGCACGATGCGGAAAATGCGATTGCGCACCCACTGCCAGTTCAGAAAATAGCCCGCGTATACTGCGAATAAGCCGAGTACCACGAAGGTCACAAACAACACATGAAGTATGAGGATGGCGTCGGCTAGTAAAAGTAGCAGGGACGGTGGCATAGGGAATGGGCTATCTGGCACAAAACACCTCAACCTCTAACTGAAACATTTGTTTACATGAATACCAGCGCTCGTTAATAACATCCTATTTATAATACTTATCGCTCATTGCGCACTAGACTTACTCCTGTATAACAGCGCAATATTTTTGGTCACCGCCGACAAAAAGACCGCCTGTAAGGCCCTCCCAGCGTCTCCTCCCATTGGGGCAAAGCTTTACCCTCCCACCATAGCCCAAGGACAACAACAGCAGATGGCTCAGAGTAACCGTCGTCTCGCCATGCAGGCTTGGCTTTTGATTCTGCTCACTAGCAGCTTGCTGATCAGTGTCAGCAGCCTGCTGCTAGACCGCGTTGCACACCTTCCACTACCCCCACAGTGGCGTTTGAGCCCTGACGGCACCCTTGCCGTGCTGGTGGTAAGCGTCGGCCTACTGGCCCTGCTGAGCCACCAGCCACGCTGGCGACGTTTAGCTGGCGGCCTGATGCTCGCATTGGGTGGTTATAGCCTTGGCCACGATCTTCTCGCACCGGGAACGGACGACGGGCTTTCATGGCTCACCGGGCAGCCACGCCTGGACACGGTACCTGCGTTGCTGGTAGTGATTATGGGAACGAGTTGTTTCTTTTCTCCAACATCAGGGGGCACCCGGCGCGGTTATCGTTTGATCGGCTGGGCATCGATCATCATCGGCGTTACTACGTTGGCTTACCCACTGATCACCCAGACGCCACCCGACTCGGTGGCAGGCCTCACCTCCATGGGTAGCTTATTCTGCCTCCTGCTGGGTGCAGCTCTATTGATTATTGCCCATCAGCGCACCTATCCGACGCTGCCCCTGCCCCGCTCTGCCATTATCGTCGGTGTGTTAGGCGTCACGGTCAGTATCATGATCTGGCTGGCCAGCAGCTGGGTACAGTACAACGCCCGCCTCACCGCTGCCGATACGCTTGTAAACAATGTCGCCGATGGCATGGAGCAGCGAATTGAGTCAAAAGTAAAACAGGTTGAGCGCCTAACAGAGCGCTGGATGGCGTTAAGAGGCGAGGGTCGTAACGTCGTTCGCGAGCTCCAAGAAGTAGAGATGCGAACCTTTATGCGTGACGAGCCAAGCTTGCTGGCCATCGTTCACTTAGCCGATGACGCCCAAATACGATGGCGAGTGGGCCGCGAACCCGCAAACCTACTATGGATGATGGATCAGCTGACCGGCCCCGCGACACTGGGCTGGCTACGTCTACAAAATGAACTTCATCAGCGTATCAGCTGGCATTTTCCTGATCCCGAACGCAGCAGCCACGGTTTACTAGCGGTGACGCTCGATCGGGGACAGACCACCATGCTGGCTGCCATCGACTTAGCCGAGATCATCCAGTTGCAGCGTCACCTGGACACAAGTGGCTTCATCATCACTTATACCTCAAACGACCAAACGTGGGGCACGCTGTCTGCCAATGATTGGCACGGAGCGCTTATCCCGAGGGCGTTTGACTCTCACGAGGTGACGCGCTGCCCGGCGGGCCAACCTTCACGATTACAGCACTGGATGGACCGCTGTCACTGAGCAGCCTGCCCGGCGCTTTGCCGGTGATCTTTGGCCTGCTGGGGTTGGTGTTTTCTTATCAGTTGATTATCAGCCGTGCCCTAAGCGCCTTCCGCGATCAACAGGCCGCCACGTTGCAGCTCAATGAGCAGCGTTTTCGTTCACTGTTCACCCAGAACCCAGATGCGGTATTTGCCTATAACCGTGACGGCACCTACGAAAGCCTCAATCCGGTGACGGAAGCCATCGTGGGGCTCTCGGAAAGCGACTTATTGGGAAAACACTTCCGCTCAGTCGTCTGTGAACCAGCGTGTTCCAAGCAGGATGTAGAGCGTACGGAGACCGCTTTCAATCGCGCCATCAACGGACTCCCTAGCAGCTATACCATGCGCTTGATACGCGAAGGGGCTTCTCAAGATTTGGAAGTAACGATGGTGCCCATCGTGGTCGAGGGCGAGGTCAGCGGCGTTTTCGGTATTGCCAAGGACATCACCGATCGCGTTGCCGCCGAGGAGCGGCTGCTCATTTTGGAGCGAAGCCTTGAGGCGAGCGGCAACGGCGCCATGATCATTGACGTTCGTACGGATGAGAAACAGGTGGTTTATGTGAACCCCGCGTTCACGCATATCACCGGCTACCTAGAGCAAGAGGTGATCGGCCACGCACCGCTACTCCTCAGCGGCGCTGAAACGGATACTGCGGACACCGAGCAGATCCAAGCAGCGATCCAGCAAGGCACTAGCCTATCCACCACTGTGCGCACTTATCGTCGCGATGGCTCCCCCTTTTGGAACCAACTGCTTCTGTCGCCGGTGAAGGATGCCAATCAACAGGTTAGCCACTTCATCTGCATCATCAATGATATCTCCGAGCGTAAGGAGCAGGAGAGTCAGCTGGCTTATCAGGCTACCCACGACGTCTTGACCGGCCTTGGTAATCGAGCGCTATTCAGTGATCATTTGGTCCATGACGTCGAATTGGCGGCTCGCAATGGCCAAACGTTGGCCGTGCTGTTCGTTGATCTGGATGAGTTCAAACCTATCAACGATACGCTTGGTCACAATGTTGGTGATCAGCTCTTGATCAGCGTAGCAGAGAAGCTGCAGCAGGGGTTGCGGGCCAGTGATACCCTCGCCCGTTTGGGTGGCGATGAGTTCGTGCTGCTGCTGCCCGACTTGAGTCACCCCGATGAAGCCGAAGAAGTGGCTGGCCGGCTGTTGGATGCACTCAATAAACCCCACCGGGTCAGCGGCCACGAGCTCCACGTATCGGCCAGCATTGGTATCGCCGTAAATCGCGGCGGGATTGATGAACCCGAGCGTCTGCTTCAGCACGCGGACATGGCCATGTACAAAGCCAAGCAGCAAGGCCGTAATACCTACGAGGTGTATACGGATGATCTCGACAGAAAGCTCAGTCAGCGCGTTACCCTGCGCAGCGAGCTACAGGAAGCCATCGAGCACGGCCATCTCAATCTGCATTACCAGCCCCTGATTAACCGAGAAGGGGATGTCGACGGACTGGAAGCGTTGGTTCGCTGGTACCACCCGACCAAAGGCTTTATCTCGCCAGCGACGTTTATTCCCATTGCGGAGGAGACCGGTCAGATCATTCCGCTAAGCCGCTGGGTGATGCGGCAGGCCTGTAAAGACGCCCAACAGCTGGTGGCACAAGGCTTATTAAAAGGACGCATGGCGGTCAACCTGTCGCCCCTCCAGTTTCACCGCCCCAACTTCCTCAGCACGTTGCGCAACGTACTGAACGAGACGCACCTTGCACCTGAGCATCTGGAGCTGGAACTGACCGAAGGCATCCTGATGCGTGATGCCGACGGCGCCATCGATATCCTCCACGCCCTAAGCGGCATGGGGGTCAGTACCGCCATCGACGACTTCGGCACTGGTTTTTCCAGCTTGAGTTACCTGCGCGACCTACCCATCGACAAGATCAAGATCGACCGCAGCTTCGTGCAGGATGCTGCCAAGAGTGACAAGAACGCCGCTATCTGCCAGGGCGTTATCACCTTGGCGCTGGAGCTTGACCTGAGGGTGGTTGCCGAAGGTATCGAAACGGTAGAACAGCACGACTACTTGATGTCGCTAGGCTGCGAGGTTTTCCAAGGCTACCTGTTTGCCAAACCGATGCCACTGGAAAGCCTCATCACATGGCTCACGCAAAAAGCACAGATGACAGACAACGCATAACGGCAACATCAAGGTGATTATCCTGTGGGACCACCCTGATGTTGAGCCTTTAATGGTTTTCGTTATATGAGCCTGCTGGCCCGCTTTAGATTGTCATTAGCTTGCCGCGGTGGGTACCTCTGCACTCAGCTGTTTTTGAGGCAGCGACGGAGTCGACGATGCAGCGCCTTCTCTGAGTTGGAAGGTGCCAACAAGATCTGACAGGCGGACGGCCTCGTCTTGCAGTGATGCCGCCGCGGTACTGGTCTGCTCGACCAGAGAGACGTTTTGCTGGGTTGCACTGTCCATCTGATTGACCGCTATCGATACTTGGCTGATACCACTCTCCTGCTCTTGCACGGCATCCTGGATCGTCTGCATCATAGTCGTGACCTTCTGAATGGCCTGCATAGTGGCGTCCATTTCCTCTTGAGTCTGGCCCGACTGCTCGGCTCCGGCGGTAATATTTTGAGTGATTTCCAAAATAATGGTACGAATCTCCTTGGAGGCTTCGGCAGAATTGCCTGCGAGCTTGCGCACCTCTCCTGCTACCACAGCGAAGCCGCGGCCATGCTCACCGGCTCGGGCAGCCTCGACTGATGCATTCAGGGCCAGGATATTGGTCTGGAAGGCGATCTCTTCGATAGTGCCGATGATGTCCTGCACTCGTCGTGAACTGGCTTGCATGGTTTCCATCAACTGGGAGGTGCGGGTAACGGCTTCACGAGACTCCTTCGCTTTACCGACCGCCTCTTCACTGAGTTGGTTGGCCGAGGTAGCGGAATCACTGGTCTGGCGAACAGTTGAGTTAATCTGCTCCATGCTGGTTGCCGTTTCCTGCAACGCAGAGGCCTGCTCTTCGGTACGAGTCGCCAGGTCCTCGCTACCCGCCGCTATCTCACGGGAACTGAGCGCCACTTGGTCCCCGCTCTGACGCAACAAGCCGATGATATCGACGAGGCGGGCTTGCATCTCCTGAAGCGCCTGGTTCAGGCTGCTGATCTCGTTCTGGCCGCGTACCTCGAATTGATTGGTGAGATCCCCTTTGGCAATTTGTGCGCAGATCTTGCCAGCATGACGCAGTGGCGCCACGAGTAGTTTCTGAATGCCGACATAAGCACCAATGGTCAGCAGAATAGCCACCAGCAAGAGCACTGCAGTCAGGACAATGGTTTGCTGAACGTTACTCGCCGCATCCGCCTGCATTTCGGCAGCGCGCTCCGCAGCGTAACCTGCAAATGCACGCACACTGCCCGAAAATTCCGCACCGAGTGCGTTGAGCCGTTGGCGCTCCTGGCGCATGGTCTCGACATCACCAACTTCGATGACATCGATCAGCCCAGGGGTGACGAGCTTTTCAAAGCCGTCAATCACGGCCTTGAAGTAGGAAAAACGACGCTGTGAGGCATCAACATTGATATCACGAAACTCTTCAAACCTGACCATGCTACGATCCAGGCTTTCTTGCGTTTGATTGAGCGCGGTTGCTGCCATCTCATCATCGCCAAGCCGCGAAAACTCCTCATAACGCAACATACGCAGCCGCAACTCCAGAAGGTTGGAATCCATGCGGTTTGCGGTGTTGGCTTGTTCGACGCTGATTTCAGCCAGCTCATTGATATTACTTTTAGAAGCTAACCCGCCGAGAATAGACACCGCGCCGATAATCGCTGTCATACTGACCATCATTAGCAATAGCGTGGTCAGTAAGGTTTTTAATGTCACGTTTCTCATTTTTTTCCCATTTTATGCACGTTATTTTTTTACCTAACCCCGTCCCGAGAAAACCTAATTTTTCCAAGGATATTTATGGCATCGACTTTTCTTTAAATTTCTTTAGGTTCAACGCCTCATTGAGTCGACTGCAACACCTGCCTATACAAACCATGAAGATTGACCGCAGCTTTATCAACGAATTAGAGAAGCCGAATAGCAAGGGCTCATGTACGCCTGTACCAAGGTTACGGCTGGAAGAGTACATTTCTCTCATGGTTAATTTTTACTTTCAGCAGTGCGCACTAACCAATATTGTGCAGGAAATCCCTCTTTTTCTTCTCTTAATGCCTGCCATACTGCCTTGAGCTATATATAAGAAATAACTGTAAGTACACTCACTAGATAGAGGAGAGAGACATTGATTACTTCATTGGTTAACAAATTAAGCTACTACATGACTCTCTCCAAAGAGGAAATACAGGTAATGGAAACGGCGGGCACCCGAAGCATCGCTGTGCAGAAAGGAGACGTTATCATTAAGGAAGGCGAGCGGCCTGAAAACGTCTATCTCATAGAAAAGGGGTGGGCATGTCGCTACAAGCTTTTGGAAAATGGCGATAATCACATTATGGCCTTCCTGATTCCGGGCGATCTATGTGATGTGCATATCACCATTCTCGAAGAAATGGATCACTCAATACGCGCGCTTACCCCAGTGACAATGCACAAATTTCCAGCGGTTGAGATACGTAATATAATGGAAAACCACCACCGACTGGCGCGAGCGCTTTTCTGGTCAACGCTGGTGGATGAAGCCGTTTTACGTGAATGGCTGGTTAATATGGGAACTCGGCCGGCCGAGGCGCGCTTGGCACATATTTTTTGTGAGATGCTGATACGCACTCGAATGGCTGGGCGTGCTGAAGATGATAATATTGAATTTCCACTGACCCAGGCGGAACTCAGTGAGTCGATGGGGCTAACCCAGGTACATATCAACCGCGTTCTTCAAAAGCTGCGCCACGAAGGCCTAGTGAAACTGGAAAAGAAACGCTTGACGATCCTAGACTGGGATCGGTTAAAGCAATTTTCGCAATTTGACCCGACTTACCTGCATTGCCAGAACGTACCTGAATAGGCCTCACGGAAGAGGGCCTTAACGTTACTCTAGACATTAAGTTGGAAGAAGTTTGTAAATTCGGCCAACAGTAATCTTTTAGTACTTGTGCTTACACACCTAAACCCATCTAGCATCCCTTATTAAATAACTGTGTCCAGATAAGCAGCAAAAGTCTGATTAAGAACCGCCTAACAAAGGCACCCTCTTACGCTGTTCGGCAAGAACGACACATGCAATCGAATACACCTGAATCTCTCTCCTTGTGCCTATACTGAATGCAACCTCTTATCACTCTGCTTGCAGCGAGAACCCACCCACATGAGCCAGCGAATTCTGATCCTGCAGGGCCACCCCGATGCCAGCAAGGCGCACCTTTGCCATTCTCTTGCAGATCACTACTGCAAAGGTGCCCAGGCTAACGGCCATGAGATACGCCTGACCGACCTCGCCTCCCTGGAATTCCCGCTGCTACGCAGCCAGCAGGAGTGGCAAACGACCCCTCTGCCCGCTTCACTGACGGCGGCGCAGAAATCCATCGACTGGTGCCAGCACCTAGTACTGATCTTTCCACTGTGGCTTGGCGACATGCCGGCTCTGGTCAAAGCGTTCTTGGAACAAGTGCTGCGCCCAGGCTTCGCCTTCGAGTACGTGAAAGGCAACCCGCTGGGAAAAAAGGGACTGACCGGACGCTCGGCACGGCTAGTGGTGACCATGGGCATGCCAGCAGTGATCTATCGTCATCTCTACCGGGCTCACAGCGTCAAATCGCTGGAGCGCAATATCCTCGGCTTTGTCGGCTTCTCGCCGGTACGTGAGACACTGATCGGTAGCGTGGAGACAATGAACGAGCAGAAACGCAATGAGTGGTTCTTCAAGTTGCATGAGCTCGGGGCAAAAGCCAAATGAGACCGGCAGTGAAGATGTCACTTCCGAAGCCAGGATATCTTCTGATCCAGCTCATGGGGTAAATTCTGCACCTGACGATCTCGTAACCATTAATGGCCCTAATGTAAAAAGCTTAAAAAAGTGTATTTTATCAAACAATGACATTCACATTTGATTAGTATAATCATTACTCAAGGATCAATATTCTCCACAGGGTAGTGCAACGCATAATGAATACCCAAGAACAGGATCGTTTGTTCGCACTCCGACAGTTAAATCTGCTGGATACCTCTCCCAGTGAAAGCTTTGACCGGATCACAAGGATGGCCAGTCAGCTTTTCGGTTTGCCAATCGCAGCCGTGTCGCTTACAGATGCAAACCGTCAGTGGTTTAAGTCTAGGGTAGGCGTTGATCATTGGGAGATACCCCGTGAAACAGCGCCCTGCGCAGATGTCTGTAACTCCTCTAAAATCCTTATCATCCCGGATCTTCTCGCCTCGGACTGCTACCGGAATAGCTATTTAGCAAACTCAGGCATTCGTTTCTACGCGGGTGCACCGCTAGTGACGCGAGAGGGCCATACCTTGGGCGCGATGTGCGTTCTGGGCACTCAACCACGTGAGGTGTCTGAGCAAGAGCAAGCGACGCTCTACGATCTGGCTGCCATGGTAATGGCACAGATTGAATTGCAGCATGCTTTCGGCCGAATCGACCCGATGACGGGCCTTTCCAACCGTCATCAGTTTGCCGAAGACCTGCAAGACATGGAGCGAGATGCACCGAACGGACGAAGGGTTGCGTTATTTACCGAGGTGGTCGATGCCAATGAATTAAGTACGCTTCACCGTAACATGGGCCCCGCTTTTCTTGATGAGCTGGCACGGATTGCCGCTCGTTGCCTTCAACAGACCATCGGTTCAGCATCAACGCTCTATTACCTGGGCGGATGTCAATTCGTGCATCTGGTGAACCAAGCGAGTGATGCTGATCTGCTGGAAGAGGCTATTCGTTTACGCCAAGCGCTGCTCGCACTCGAATCCACCCGCGACGTTCCAGTATTGATACACCCCATCACGGGCATCGCTCCCTTTTGTCTGGGCGAAGTTAAAGCCGCGGATGTCTTGCGAACCGCTCATGCCGCTTGCCTGGATGCTCGCCAGGCTGGAGAAGTTGCCGGGCTCTTTTCATTGGCCTTGGATGCCCATTATCAACGGCGCTTTACCCTGCTGGGCGACATCGGCCGGGCACTAGAAAATGAGGATGAGCTTTACCTGGTTTTCCAACCACGTGTCTCCCTTGGCAGCGGCGAGTGTTTAGGAGCGGAAGCCCTGTTGCGGTGGCATCACCCAACCTTGGGAGAGGTATCGCCTGGCGAGTTTATTCCACTGATCGAAAATACCCCCATGGCAAAACCATTAACGCAGTGGGTGTTGCGTCACGCCATTCGTCAGGCGAAGGCTTGGCATCAACAAGGAGAAACACTCCAGATTTCGATCAATGTATCAGCGACCAACCTTGAGGAGGAGGATTTTGCCGTTCGGCTTTTGGATGAAATGGCGCGCATGTCACTTCCGAGTACCGCTATAGAAGTAGAACTTACCGAAAGCGCTCTGATTGGACAGGGACAGGTAGCGGCCAACCAGCTTAAGGCATTAATAGCGGCAGGATTGCGAATCGCTATTGACGATTTTGGTACCGGCTATAGCAGTCTCTCCTATCTGCATGAGATTCCTGCCCACACCGTAAAAATAGACCGCCGCTTTATCACCGAGCTTGGTCAGGACGCGCGCACCGAGACGCTGGTTAATTCCATGATTTCAATGGCCCATGACCTAGGCTACCGAGTGGTAGCCGAAGGAATAGAAAACGATATCTCCTACCGCCGCCTCATGGAACTAGGCTGCGACGAAGCCCAGGGATATTTTATCGCTAAACCACTATTGCCTTTGGTATTCGAAAAGTGGCTACATGACAGAACAGTTCAATAATGCTAATTGCCTGAGCCTCTCCAGTGGATTTGGACTCCCTCGGGTATCGTCGTTATTGCTGCGGTTCATTCTTCAAATGGCCACTTTCAGGTGAAAGAGCCTTAAGTTGGCAAGGAGCTCGATGCCAAGAGCTGGCTGCTGTTTAGCGAGGACCCAGCTGAGGATGGCCCAGTTGTTATTCGCATTGATCGTATCGAAGGTGAATGGGTTTTGATCGCCCTCGTCCGGACCTCGTGCCGCATGAAGCCATGGTCTACACCGCGAGCTTTCCCAGCGGCCACTCAATGATGTCTGCCGTGACCTACCTCACCCTGGCCGCGCTACTCACCCGCGTGCAGCCCGCGCTGAGGCTGAAGGCATACCTTTTGATTCTGGCGATATTACTGCCCCTGCTGGTAGGCATAAGCCGCGTCTATCTCGGAGTGCATTGACCGACCGATGTGCTTGCCGGCTGGACGGCTGGGGCAAGCTGGGCAGCGCTGTGCTGGATCGTGATGCGCTGGATGCAGCGACGTGGGCAGGTAGAGACAGAAGTTAGCGGGTTGGGCACTGAATAACGTGGTTCAAGCGGAGATGGGTAGCTTAATGGGTGTTGCCCTGCCGTCTGGAAGCGATGAAAACTGATTCGCCATGACGGCGCATAAGTCCCTGGGCCTAGTGTGGTTCTTCCACTAAGTACAGATAAAGAGAGTCGAACTCTCCCGCTTCCTTTAACTTTTCCCAATCAGGTACGGTTATCTGATTTTTATTACTGTGAATTAACCCATCTGCACGAAGCGCCTGGAGCACCCTATTCACATGGATAGGCGTCAGGCCTGTCGAATCCCCTAACTCCGCCTGGGTAACGGGCATAACGAACGTTGCCTCTTTAGCCAACCCTACCGCCTTAAGTCGTACCATCAGCTCGCAGAGAAGGTGGGCAATGCGACTGTACCCTTGGCGTTGCCCAGTGTTTAACAGCCACTCCCGTGTGATAGAGGCGCATACCAAGGTCTCACGCCAGAAAGCGGCGTAAAGTCGTGGATTATGCTCACAGATGTTGTGCATATCATCGTGTTCAATAAAGCCAAGCAGGCAAGGAGTAATCGAGGCAATATTCATATCCAAATACGGCAAATGCAAGCTTTGCAAATCAGGGATATCGCCCGGTATAAAAAGCGACATTATTTGACGTTTTCCTTCAGCAGTCAGCTTATAAGAACACGTAAACCCCTCAATAATAAGGCAGCATTTAGTAGGCTGATCGCTTACTTTTGATATGTCTTGTCCTGAACGAAGGGCCATTGTTTTAATCGGTAAGTTACTTATTGCCTCTTTCTCCTTATCGGTGAGAAGAAAGATACTTTCTAACTTACGGGTCATAAGGAGGTTAGGCGTGAGGAGAATGGTTTTCATAGAGGGCTCCATAATTTGCAGCTATGAAGCCGAATGCAACATTTTGCCTGCACGTCTTTCGACATTAAATATCAACAACAAGGATGGACTCCAGAGAGGAGAATAGATAGCGCTAATTTTAAATCGCTACTGGAAAGCGTTTTATGGAGAGTGCCCCACCCTTGACGCTTTAAGCTCCCTTCCATTTTAAAATACCAACCGCGGGTGTGGCGATTGTCATGCTAAATGGGCATTCCTGGCGTCACCTTGTGATCGTAATATCTACTATTGCCGGTATAGGCTGGGCATTGCCTTCTGTATGTGTAAGCGATCTCAAACACCAAAAATAAAAACGCCCCATCTAAGGGGCATATATTTATCTGACAGTGCTGGCTTGTGGCCGCCCATCCTGAGCGAGTTAATGTTTTCGAGCAGATGTCTGCTGTCAGAGCACAAGATTGATACATATTAACTAAGTAAGCAATGCTTTATTTAATAAAAAGGTATTAGTTTAATTAAAGTTAAAACCCAACACCAAAAAATCACTTACGTGGTTTATGTCTTTAAACTTTACTGACCTAACAGAACATGATTGATGAAATATTCGCCTTCACAGTCTCATACCCACATTACCGATAGAACATTTCGTTCTCATTTGGTGGCCTAACGGCAGCTGTTAACGGCTGATTACTCATTTCTGTACTGCATCTGTATTCGCTGCATTGCAGTGCAGGCAACAGAACACATAAGCGGGCGGTCGTCATTATGGACAAACGACGTCCTAGGCTGAGCCTTCGTTATCCGCCCAAAACGGACGTTCAGGCCATTCTGATATAACGTTCGCCATTACCGGCGCGCAAATGCGAAGTGCAGCTCAACGTTTACGTATTCAAGTGATTGTAGTTGTAATGTGCGTGCTGCATCCTCGCCCTCTTGCAGCCTTTAATACCATGCCTTCAGCTCAGGGAAGTCCACATTGTTCGGCAGCGAATTATCTTCGAACCAGGCTCAATGAATGGATCCTAATAGGCCTCGACAGTTCTGCTCGGTTGATTGGCAATCCATGAATCGTAAACGCTGGATTCGTCCCAATAGTGATGCATGTGAATGAAAGGAAACCATGTACACCTTGATCAAGGTTATGGTTGGAGGAGTACATTTTTCTCATGGTTAATTTTTACTTTCAGCAGTGCGACCTAACCAATATCTTGTAAGAAATTCCTTTTTCTCCCCCCTTCAGGCCTGCCATACTGCCTTGAGTCAAAAGAGATAATTGTAAGTACACCTACCAGATAGAGGAGAGACATTGATTACTTCATTGGTCAATAAATTGAGCTACTACATGACTCTCTCCAAAGAAGAAAAAAGGGTGCTGGAAACGGCGGGTACCCGAAGCATCGCTGTGGAGAAAGGAGACGTTATTATTAACGAAGGCGAGCGGCCTGAAAACGTCTATCTCATAGAAAAGGGGTGGGCATGTCGCTACAAGCTTTTGGAAAATGGTGAGAATCACATCATGGCTTTCCTGATTCCAGGTGATCTATGTGATGTGCATATCACCATTCTTGAAGAAATGGATCACTCAATACGCGCGCTTACCCCAGTAACAATGCACAAATTTCCAGCGGATGAGATACGCAATATCATGGAAAACCACCACCGACTGGCGCGAGCGCTTTTCTGGTCAACGCTGGTAGATGAAGCTGTTTTACGTGAATGGCTGGTTAATATGGGAACTCGGTCAGCCGAGGCGCGCTTGGCACATATTTTTTGTGAGATGCTGATACGTACTCGAATGGCTGGGCGTGCTGAAGATGATAATATTGAATTTCCACTGACCCAGGCGGAACTCAGTGAGTCGATGGGGCTAACCCAGGTACATATCAACCGCGTTCTTCAAAAGCTGCGCCACGAAGGCCTAGTAAAACTGGAAAAGAAACGCTTGACGATTCTTGACTGGGATCGGTTAAAGCAATTTTCACAATTTGACCCAACTTACCTGCATTGCCAAAACGTACCTGGATAGTCCTCACTGAAGAAGCCTTAAAGTTGCTGCTGTACTGATATACCGTGGGTATTCGCTGTTCGCTGCCACTTTAGTGATCTATAGAGGTTCCTAATCGCGACAAACAGCTTCTTTTTTATCCTAAGCAGTTGTTATCCAGCAAATGGGTGACCCCACGGTTAGCAACCGGATCCCAGACACCGCTTAACCTTTCTCTACCGTCTGTCCCAGCTATGCTCGATACTTCCTAACTGAGATTTCATTGATCTTAGTTTTCCAGCAACAGGTACCCTTTATGCAGTATTTCATTAAAAGCGCAGATATTGATGACGCCGTTATAATAAAAAAATTGAGGGGTTAACTTAAATTAGCAGAGAAGAAAAGATTATTAATTATGTTCCACTTCTCCATCTCAGACGTTCAGAACGGAGTAACGTACTAAAGTCTTCTGCCAAAAGCGGCCTACTAAACAAAAATCCTTGAGCACCATCGCAGGCTTGTAACTTAAGATGTTCCAACTGTGCCTGGGTCTCGACGCCCTTAGCGATAATGCGCAACGATAAATTTTGGCCAAAGTTGATGAGTGCGTTGATGAAAATGGCATTTTCCGGTTTATCAAGCATATCCTGAACAAAACAGGAGGCGATATTGACCGTATCGATAGGAAAACATTTCAAGTATCTCAGGCTGGCCTTGCCCGCTCCGAAGTCGTCGATAGCAATGCGTATCCCTAAGTGGCTCAACGCCACTAGTGTCGAAGTAGTAGTGTCGTTTTGATTATGCAAGAGACTGCTTTCGGTTACCTCTAATTCTAAAAAGTGTGTTTCTAACCCAGTCTCGGCCAATATCTCGGCAATTCGAACGGGCAATGTATTATCTCGCAGTTCAATGGCGGAAATATTCACCGCGATAGGCACGATATTGACGCCTTCAGCTCGCCACGCCTGTAGACGATGGCAGACCTCACGCAGCACCCGGTGACCAATGGGAACGATAAGTCCGCTAGTTTCCGCGACAGGTAGAAACGCCATGGGTGCCATATTGCCAACAGTTGGATTGCGGCAGCGCACCAGCGCTTCAGCACTAACCCAGTCACCGGTAGTTACATCTACCCTGGGTTGGAAATTTAGAAAGGGAGACTCTTCCTTCAAGGCCTGATGAAGTTGAGACTCAATATGGGTACGTTGGTCTCTCGTGTCATTCATGTCGGCCTTGAACAGTTGGTAGGTGTTACAACCGCTATTTTTCGCCTGATACATGGCCGTGTCAGCATTATTGAGCAACGTACGGTCATTGGTTCCGTGGTCGGGATAGAGGCTGATCCCGATACTGGCGGTAATACGCAACTCATGGTTACCGATTTGATGCGGCGCGGCTAACGCGCCAAGTATTTTCTCTGCAATTCTGACTGCATCCTGAGGCTTTTCAATTTCACTCAATAGCACCACGAACTCGTCGCCCCCCTGACGGCATATCGTGTCTGTGTCGCGGATACAGTCGCTGAGGCGAACAGCAACTGACTTTAAAAGACAGTCGCCTACTGCATGGCCAAGTGAGTCGTTGATGGGCTTGAAGTCGTCAAGGTCTAGATATATCAGAGCGACCTGATGCTGATGCCGCTTCGCCAAACCGATGGCTCGGGAAAGTCTTTCTAAAAGCAGGATGCGATTGGGCAAGCCAGTGAGTGAATCATGCTGCGCCAGATAGGCAAGCTTTAGCGATTGGGTGGGCGAATGGCAGGCATCATGAAACACGATCACCGCCCCCTGAGATCGCCATTACGATCATGGATGGGCGCTGCTGAGTCCTCTATCTCTAACTGACTACCATCTTGGCGAATCAGAATGCAATCCATGGCGAGCCCGACAGCGCGGTTCTCTTCCATGGCACGTTGGGCCGGGCTGCTAGCCGTCTTTAGTGTGTGCCCATCGACAAGCTTGAAGACCTGAGCTAAAGGCTTGCCGAGCGCATCAATGATCGACCATAACTCATAAGACCCAATGAGGCATATATGTGTCAGGTTCGAGAAAATTACCGTCGTTTATCAACATTAAGGGAGCCACATGCTTCAGCTCTGCGCGCTACCGTACGTATCGCATAATTTAAAATGAAACTATATAACACTCAGCAAAAACAAGAGGATTTAATAAGAGTAGCGGCGCGTTCCTTGCGAGGTCGAACTGGAAGATCTTACGTTAGCGGCGCCGCTTGCTCCTTGCAGCGCATAGTGCAACAACCTGTTGTATAGGCAAATCCATCGAAGCTCTAAGAATGAAACTAAAGGGTAAATAACCACATGACCATGCGTTGGCGCACACAGCGTGAGAAATTCACCCAGCGTGAACGCTTTCCAGCGGTCACTGACGGCTCCTCTACCTGTCCGAAAACTTTATGTGCGTTAGCATACAGTCCTGTGCTCCCGATATTCTATACTTATCTACGTGTATGTGAATCGGCGTACATCACCGTATAAAAATACCTATAACACATGCTCCCCAGTGCTAGTTTAAACAAGACTGCATGACGCTTGAGATAATGAGAGAGGGGTATTCAATGCTTGAACCGCGTGATTTTCAACAAAACGCGTTGCTTAGCCGACTGCCGGAAGAAGAACTGAATCGCCTATTGCCTGATCTCGAAAAGGTGACGCTGACATTGGGCCAATCGCTGGGGGAGTCCGGAGAGCTGATGAGCCATGTCTACTTTCCGGTTGATTCCATTGTTTCATTGCTTTATGTAATGGAGAACGGTGCTTCAACAGAGATTGCCGTTGTAGGCCATGAAGGCATTGTAGGCGTGTCGCTCTTTATGGGCGGTGAGACTACACCCAACCGAGCGGTCGTACAGAGTGCCGGGCACGCTTATCGTCTTAAGGGTAACTTGCTCAAAAACGAATTCTACCGCGCTGGTCCGATGCAACGGTTGCTGCTGCGCTACACCCAAGCCTTGCTAACGCAGATGGCACAGACGGCGGTATGCAATCGTCATCACAGCCTCGATCAGCAGCTATGTCGCTGGCTGCTGCTCAGCATTGATCGGTTACCTGGCAAGACATTAAACATGACTCAGGAATTGATCTCCAATATGCTCGGTGTTCGTCGCGAAGGGGTGTCTGAGTCGGCGGGTAAACTTCAGAAATCCGGTTTGATCTCCTATAGTCGTGGATGTATCACTGTAATAGACCGGGCTGGGCTAGAAGAGCGTGTCTGTGAATGCTATGCGGTCGTCAAGGAAGAGTACGACCGCCTGCTGAGCCACGAGAACGTAACAACGTAATTTAAGCCCCTAAATCAAGGCAACAAGCCTAACCGCAAAAATGTATTAGCGCGTTGTGTACGCTAGCGAGCCGACGCGTGAAGTATCCATTGTTATTATGTAAAACTAACGTTAGAAGTTTTTCTAATGATGGTTTTGCAGCCGACATTGAAATGATTATTACCTTCATTGTGCCGATTGCCAGGTTCTTTGCGTATTCCGGCGAACGTGACCGGTCATTCCGGTGATCGTGACCGATTTGCACACGGCCTTCACGCTGGAGAGAGTTTTGTACGCTGAGCGGTCACGATGGGTCAACCGATTCCGTTTT